>NZ_JBFUGW010000027.1:0-37645 GCF_056402735.1 Rhizobacter sp. P3_C12 | reverse complement strand
CCCACAGGCCGCGCTCGCGCAGGCCCGCGGCCATCGCCAGCGCCTCGGCATTGCCGCCGAGGATCAGCGGCTGCACCGGCGTCGGCGACGGCGGGTTCGGCCACGGCAGCGCTGCGAGCCCGGCGCGCAGCCGCTTCACCAGCGCCAGCACGTGGGCCCGCCGCTGCGGCTCGCGCTGCATCACGCGCAGGCTCTCGCGCAGCACCTCGGCCTGCATCGCCGGCATCGCGGTCGCGAAGGTGTAGCTGCGGGTGCGCTGCAGCAGCCAGTCGACCAGCGTCGCGTCGCCGGCGACGAACGCGCCGGCCCCACCGGCCGCCTTGCCGAGCGTCGCCATGTAGACGAGGCGCTTCGAGCGCAGCCCGAAATGCGCCGCCGTGCCGCGCCCGTCCGGCCCGAGCACGCCGAAGCCGTGCGCATCGTCGACCAGCAGCCACGCGTTGTGGCGCTCGCACAGCGACAGCAGCCCGGGCAGCGGCGCGAGGTCGCCGTCCATGCTGAACACCGCATCGGTGACCACCAGCTTGCGCTCGGCCGTCGATGCGGCGAGCCGGCTGGCCAGGCCCTCCAGGTCGCCATGCGGATACACGCCGATCTGCGCGCCCGACAACCGCGAACCGTCGATCAGGCAGGCATGGTTCAGCGCATCGCAGAACAGCGCATCGCCACGCCCCACCAGCGCCGGCAGCAGCCCGACATTGGCCGCGAAGCCGGCATAGAAGCTGAGCGCCGCCTGCTGGCCGACGAACGCGGCCAGCTCGCGCTCCAGTGCGTCATGCGCCTCGGTGTGGCCACAGACCAGCGGCGACGCGGTCGCGCCGACACCCCACTGCTGCGCTGCGCGCTGCGCCGCGGCGATCAGGTCCGGGTGCTGCGCCAGGCCCAGGTAGTCGTTGCTGCAGAACGCGAGCAGCGATTCGCCGTCGACCACCATGCGCGGGCCGTCCACCTGCTGCACCACGCGGCGGCGCCGGCGCAGGCTGGCGCCGTCCAGCGCGTCGAGCTCCGTGGCCATCTCGGCGAGGTCGAAGGCGTTCATCGCGCGGTCCAGTGGCGCAGCATGTCCTGCGCGCTCGCGTGCGGCTGGTGCGGCAGCTCGGCCCACAGCGGGGCGTCGATGCGCTCGCGCAGCGTCGCGATGTTCTCGTCGACCGCGAGCATCGCCGGGTCGACGCGGTTCGCGACCCAGCCGGCCAGGCGCAGCCCGCGCGCGCGGATCGCCTCCTGCGTCAGCAAGGCGTGGTTCAGGCAGCCGAGCCGCAGGCCGACCACCAGCAGCACCGGCAGGTCGAGCGCCTGCGCGAGGTCGGCACCGGTCTGCGTGTCGTTCAACGGCACCAGGAAGCCGCCGGCGCCTTCGACGACGACCGCGTCGGCCAACGCGGCCAGGTCGCGGTAGCGCCGGCCGAGCTCGCAGATGTCGATCTGCACGCCGGCCGCGCGCGCGGCCAGGTGGGGCGACAACGGCAGCGGCAGGCAGTACGGGTTGTCCAGCTCGCGCGGCACCGCGACGGTGGCGGCGGCGCGCAGCGCGAGCACGTCTTCGTTGTCGTCGCCGTGCGGCGTCGCGATCGTGCCGGCGGCCACCGGCTTCATGCCGACCACGCGCTTGTGGCGGCGCCGCAGGTCGAGCATCAAGGTGCTCGCGACCAGGGTCTTGCCGACGCCGGTGTCGGTGCCGGTGACGAAATAGCCTTCGACGCTCATGACAAGCTCTCCTGCAATGCGGCGAGCGCACCGGCCGCGAGCTGTGCGCAGGCCGCCGCATCGATCACGTACGGCGGCATGAAGTACAGCGTGCTGCCGATCGGCCGCAGCATCAGCCCGTGCCGCAGCGCAGCCGCGTGGTAGCGGCGCGCGAACAGCGGATCCGCGCTGTCGATGTCGAACGCCCACACCATGCCGAGCCGGCGGCTGCGCAGCACCGCCGGGTGCGCTCGCAGCGGCTCGCACAGCGCGTCGAGCGCGGCGGCCGTTGCCGCGTTGTGCGCCATCCAGTCGCGCTGGCCGAAGATCTCCAGCGTCGCGAGCGCGGCGCGGCAGGCCAGCGGGTTGCCGGTGTACGAATGCGAATGCAGGAAGCCGCGCGCCGTGCTGTCGTCGTAGAACGAGGCGAACACCTCGTCGGTGGCCAGCACCGTCGACAACGCCATCGTGCCGCCCGTCAGCCCCTTCGACAGGCACAGCAGGTCCGGCCGGATGCCGGCCTGCTGGTGCGCGAACAGGCTGCCGGTGCGGCCGAAGCCGACTGCGATCTCGTCGCACACCAGGTGCACCTCGTAGCGGTCGCACAGCGCGCGCAGCTCGCGCAGGTAGGCCGGGTCGTGCATCGCCATGCCGGCGGCGCACTGGATCAGCGGCTCGACGATCACCGCGGCGATCTCGTCGTGCCGCGATTCCAGCACCGCCTGCAGCGCCTGCGCGCAGCGGCGCGCCACGTCGGCCGGCGTCTCGCCCGGCTCGGCGCCGCGCGCATCGGGGCTCGGCACCGTCGCGCTCAGGCGCACCAGCGGGCCGTAGGCATCGCGGAACAACGCGATGTCGGTCACCGACAGCGCGCCCACCGTCTCGCCGTGGTAGCCGCCCTCGATACCGATGAATTTGTTCTTGCCGGGCCGGCCGCGGTTGCGCCAGTGGTGGGCGCTCATCTTCAGCGCGATCTCGGTGGCGGCCGCGCCGTCGCTGGCGTAGAACGCATGGCCCAGGCCGGTGAGTCCGGCCAGCCGCTCCGACAACGCCACCACCGGCTCGTGCGTGCAGCCGGCCAGCATCACGTGGCACAGCGTGTCGAGCTGCGCATGCAGCGCCGCGCGCAGGTGCGGGTGCCCGTGGCCGAACAGGTTGACCCACCACGAGCTGATGCCGTCGAGGTAGCGCCGGCCCGCCGTGTCGACCAGCCACACGCCGTCGGCGCCGGCCACTTCGAGCAGCGGCTGCGTCTCGTGCTGCTTCATCTGGCTGCAGGGGTGCCACACCGCGGCACGGCTGCGTTCGTTCAATGTCGTCGTCATGTCGATGTCGTCACGTCGGAGCCCAGCTGCGCCGCGCGCAGCCGTCGTTGGTTCTTGAAGCGCCGCGCCGGGTCGTACGGAAACACGTCGTGCACGTGCCCGGCCTGGATGCGCTCCTTGCGACGCTGCCAGAAATCGGCGTCCAGCAGGTCGGCATGGTGTTTCATGAACACCTCGCGCACGCCCGGGTGGCCGAGCAGGAATGGCCCGAAGGTCTCGGGGAACACATCGCGCGGCCCGACGCGGTACCAGACCTCGGCGGAGAGCTCCTCCTCTTCGGTGCGCGGTGCCGGCACGCGGCGGAAGTTGCAGTCGCTCAGGTACTCGATCTCGTCGTAGTCGTAGAACACCACCTTGCCGTTGCGCGTGACGCCGAAGTTCTTCCACAGCATGTCGCCGGGAAAGATGTTCGCGGCGACCAGGTCCTTGATCGCGTTGCCGTACTCGATGACCGCGTGCTCCACCTGCTCGGGCGTCGCCTCCTGCAGGTAGATGTTGAGCGGCACCATGCGGCGCTCGATGTAGACGTGGCGGATCACCAGGTCGTCGCCATCCTCCTCGAGCAGGCTGCCGCAGAAGTGCTTCAGCTCGGCCACCAGCTCGTCGTCGAAGCGCACCCGTGGGAAGGCGACGTTGCTGTACTCCAGCGTGTCGGCCATGCGCCCGACGCGGTCGTGCTGCTTCACGAGCAGGTACTTGCTCTTGATCAGCTCGCGCGTCGTCTCCTTCTGCGGCGGGTAGAAATCCTTGATCACCTTGAACACGTACGGGAACGACGGCAGGTCGAACACCAGCATCACCATGCCCTTGATGCCGGGCGCGATGCGGAAGGTGTCGCTGCTGTGGCGCAGGTGCGCGAGCAGGTCGCGGTAGAAGATGTTCTTGCCCTGCTTCTGCAGCCCGAGCGCGCTGTACAGCTCCGAGCGCGGCTTGCGCGGCATCAGCGTGCGCAGGAACTGCACGCAGGCCGACGGGATCTCCATGTCGACCAGGAAGTACGCGCGCGCGAAGCTGAACAGCATCAGCAGGTCGTCCTCGCTGAGCAGCACGGTGTCGATCGTGAGCCCGTGGCCGCCGGCGCTGTGCAGGATCGGCAGCGCGAACGGCGTCTCCTTGTAGCCGTTGATCACCTTGCCCACCACGTAGGCGCCCTTGTTGCGGAAGAACAGCGAGCTCAGCACCTGGATCTGGAAGTTCGCGCGCGGCCGGAAATCGCCCATCTGCGCGGTGACGGCGGCCAGCACGTGGTCGATGTCGCGCTCCAGGTCCTCGAACTCGCAGGCCAGCTGGAAGTTGTGCACCACGCGCAGCCAGGTCTCGCGCAGCGTCTCGCGCGTCGGGTAGTAGGCGCGGTAGGTCGGCTGCGACGCCGGCTCGTCGTTCTCGATGTACTCGGTCGACACCGCCGGGCGCACGAAGATGAAGTCGTTGTTGAAGTAGCTGCGGTGCAGGATCTTCGTCGTCACCGAGTTGAAGAAGGTCTCGGCGAGCTCGGGCTGGTGGTGGTTGGTCAGCAGGCCGATGTAGTGCAGCTTGGCCTCCTGCCAGGCCTCGGACGTGAGGCTGGCGGCATCGAACTCGGTCTGCAGCCGCTCGACGGCCTCATCGACGCGCACGTCGTAGAACTCGATGCGCTCGCGCTGCGCGCGCTGCTGGCCGTGCCAGTCGGCCGTCTCGAAGCGCTGCTTGGCCCCGGCGCTGGYGGCGCGGAACAAGCGGTAGTGCCGGTTGAAGCCGTCGAGCATCGCCTGTGCGATGCCGAACGCGCGCGCGTCGGTGAGGGCCTGCGGGAACATGCGCCGCCGCGGTTCAGCCGACCGCCCCCATCGACGCATAGCGCGACTGCAGCCCCGCCAGCGCATCGTCGTACGCCGTGCCGACCTGCTCCGGGCCGGCGATGGTGATCTTCATGTCCTGCAGCAGGCCGTTGTACAGGCCGTAGAACCAGCCGTGGATGACCAGTTCCTGGCCGCGCCGCCACGCCTCTTCGACCACCGTGGTGTGGCAGACGTTGCGCGCCTGCTCGATCACGTTCAGCTCGCACAGCGCATCGACGCGGCGCGCTTCCTGCACGGTGTCGAGCCAGGCCTGGTGCTTGTTGCGCACGTCCTTGACGTGGCTGATCCAGTTGTCGGCGAGGCCCACGCGCCGGTCGTGCAGCGCCGCCGCGACACCCCCGCAGCCGGAATGGCCGACCACGATGATGTGCTTGACCTTCAGCATGTCGGTCGCGAACTGGATCACCGACAAGGCGTTCAGGTCGGAGTGCACCACCACGTTGGCGACGTTGCGGTGCACGAACAGCTCGCCCGGCGCCAGGTCGACCAGCTCGTTGGCCGGCACGCGGCTGTCGGCGCAGCCGATCCACAGGTACTGCGGCGCCTGCTGCTTCAGCAGCCCGGTGAAGAAGCCCGGCGAGCGTGCTTCGGTGCGCTGCGCCCACAGGCGGTTGCTGGCGAGAAGTTCTTGCAGGTCGGTGGTCATGATGTTGCAGTGCAGCGAAGACGCGGCAGTGTAAGCAGTTGCGGATTCGCTCTCACCCTCTCAGGCCAGCAGCCGGGTGATGAGGGGCGCCGGCTCGCCGTCGGTCCAGCGGTGGGCGCGCTTGCCCTCGACCGAGGTGACGGCTTCGACGAGCCGGCCTTGCGCATCCAGGCGCACCGCGGCGCTGTCGTCGCAGGCGAG
The DNA here is from genome assembly GCF_056402735.1 of Rhizobacter sp. P3_C12. Classification (NCBI taxonomy): domain Bacteria; kingdom Pseudomonadati; phylum Pseudomonadota; class Betaproteobacteria; order Burkholderiales; family Sphaerotilaceae; genus Rhizobacter; species Rhizobacter sp. P3_C12. Next base: position 31,949 of record NZ_JBFUGW010000027.1, on the reverse strand, counting down.
GCAGTCGCCGGCGTGGTCGCGCGCCACCTGCTCGACCAGCGGCCGGCGCCACGCCTCGCCGTCGTAGTGCGGGCAGAAGGTGCCGGCCGCGAAGCCGAGGCCCTGCTGCACGCCGCCGCCGGGCACGCTGTCGGTGACGTAGCGGTCGAACCAGCAGTTCGCGCCGGCACTGATGCCGGCCAGCACGCCGCCGGCGTCGAGCAGGTCGGCGAAGGCCGCCGCCAGGTCGTAGAGCTGCCACACCGCGAGCATCGCCGGCGTGTTGCCGCCGCCGACGTAGACGACGTCGCTCGCGAGCACCTCGGCGCGCAGGTCGAGCCCGCGGTCGAACTGGAACAGCGGCAGGTGGCGGGCCTCGCAGTCGAGCTTCGCGAAGGCCTTGTAGAAGCGCAGCAGGTAGTCGGGGCTGTCGCCGCTGGCGGTGCCGATGAAGCTCACGCGCGGGCGGGGCCGGCGGGCAAGCGAGAGGATGTAGCGGTCGAGGCGGGGGTTCTCAGGCTCCATCGAGAAGCCGCCCCCGCCCAACGCGACGATGTGCCCTGTCATGCCCACGCTCCCGCGGGGCATGCAGGCCCCGTCGTCAGTTGAGGATCTTGCCGTTCGCGCCGAACATCGCGAAGTTCACGTAGTGCGAACCCGGCTTGTCGTTGACGCTGAAGTCGAGCGTGTAGCCGCCGACGTCGATCGCGCTGGCGGCATTCAGCGCCGCGGTGACGCCGGCCGGCGTCAGCGAGGTCGTGGTCTCCAGCACCTTGACCAGCGCCTTCGCGGCGATGAAGCCCTCGATCGAGCGGGCCGACAGGTCCGGATTGTTCGAGGCGGCCTTCAGCTGCATGTACTCGCGCACCACCGCCAGGCTGCTCTGCTGCGGCAGCGGCAGCACCACCGAGAACGCGTAGCCGCGCGCACGCTCCGGGCCGAGCGCCTTCAGCAGCGCATCGGTGTCGATGATCGACATGCCGTACAGGATGCCCTGGCCGCCCTTGGCGGCGTACTGCTTGACGAACTCGATGCCGGCCGCGGTGGTCGCGCCGAGGAACACCACCTGCACCTTCGAATCGATGATGTCGGCGACCGACTTCTCGACCTGCACCGTGTTGCGCGGGTAGCCGCTCGTCACCGCCAGCTCGATGCCGTGCTTCAGCGCCGCCGCCTGCGCGCCGGTCAGCACGTCCTTGCCCAGGCCGTCGTCCTGGTAGACCAGGCCCACGCGCTTCACGCCGACATGCGACAGCTGGTCGAACAGGCGACCCACCTCGTCGTGGTAGCTCGCCTTCACGATGTGCATGCCCGGCGCCTTGACGACCGAGGCCGCACCCGACACCGCCCCCACCAGCGAGGTCTTGGTCTGCGTGTAGACGCCGTCCTTGGCCAGCGCCTCGAGGTTGGCGGTGCCCACCGTGCTGATCATCGCGACCGGCGCTTCGGCGGCGATCAGTTCGCGCGTCAGGCGCACGCTGTCGTCGGGCTTCTGCGCGTCGTCGCGCGTCACCAGCTTGATCGGCCGGCCACGCACGCCGCCCTTCAGGTTCACCGCGTCGAAGTACAGCTTCGCGCCGGCGTTCATCGCCTTGCCGGTCACGGCCTGCGGGCCGGTGAACGGTGCGACCTGGCCGATCACGATCGGCTCGGCGGCCAGCGCCGCGAACGGGGCAGCCAGCGTGGCGGCCAGCAGGCCGGTAACGGCCAGCGCGTGCAGACGGAAGCGCTGCACAGCGGAAGTCGGTTTGGTAGACATCAGATGTTCCGGTATGGCGCGAACGGCGCCGTATGGACAGCATCTTAGAAAGCCGGACCGGGATATCCCTACTCATTTCGCGATTCAATTGCAAGCCGATGTGAACTGGTGCGCGAAGTTTTTTCTTGCCTTTTCGGCGGCGCGCGATATTCGCCCGAACCTGTCAAACAGCCGTCAGGAAACGGGCTCGAATCGGCGCGCCGCAGCATATTCACATCGTTTCGGCGAACAGCTCGCGGCCGATCAGCATGCGACGGATCTCCGAGGTGCCCGCGCCGATTTCGTAGAGCTTCGCGTCACGCCAGAGACGACCGAGCGGGTACTCGTTGATGTAGCCGTTGCCGCCGAAGACCTGGATGCCTTCGCCGGCCATCCAGGTGGCCTTCTCGGCGCACCACAGGATCACGCTCGCGCAATCCTTGCGCACCTGGCGCACGTGCTCGACGCCGAGCGAATCGAGGTTCTTGCCGACCGTGTAGCAGAAGGCACGCGCCGCCTGCAGCACGGTGTACATGTCGGCGACCTTGCCCTGGATCAGCTGGAACTCGCCGATGCTCTGGCCGAACTGCTTGCGGTCGTGGATGTACGGCACCACGTTGTCCATCACCGACTGCATGATGCCGATCGGCCCGGCCGCCAGCACCGCGCGCTCGTAGTCGAGCCCGCTCATCAGCACCTTGGCGCCGCCGTTCAGGCTGCCCAGCACGTTGGCGGCCGGCACCTCGACGTTCTGGAACACCATCTCGCCGGTGTGCGAGCCGCGCATGCCGAGCTTGTCGAGCTTCTGCGCGGTGCTGAAACCCTTCATGCCCTTCTCGACGATGAAGGCGGTGACGCCGCGGGCCCCGAGTTCGGGTTCGGTCTTCGCGTAGACCACCATCGTGTCGGCATCGGGGCCGTTGGTGATCCACATCTTGGTGCCGTTCAGCAGGTAGTGGCCGCCCTTGTCTTCCGCCTTCAGCTTCATGCTGATCACGTCGGAGCCGGCGCCCGGCTCGCTCATCGCGAGCGCACCCACATGCTCGCCGCTGATCAGCTTCGGCAGGTACTTGCGCTTCTGCGCCTCGCTGCCGTTGCGCTTGATCTGGTTCACGCACAGGTTGCTGTGCGCGCCGTAGCTCAGGCCGACGCTGGCCGACGCGCGGCTGATCTCCTCCATCGCGATCATGTGGGCGAGGTAGCCCATGTCGGCGCCGCCGTATTCCTCGCTGACGGTGACGCCGAGCACGCCGAGCTCGCCCATCTTGCGCCACAGGTCCATCGGGAACTGGTCGCTGCGGTCGATCTCGGCGGCGCGCGGGGCGATCTCGGCCTCGGCGAAGGCGCGCACGCTGTCGCGCAGCGCGTCGATGTCTTCGCCGAGCTGGAAGTCGAGTCCGGGCAGGTTCATGGGGTGTCTCCGTCAGTTTCTGGGATGGATCGTGTCAGGGCGAATTCAGCAGCCGCTTCGCCTCTTTCTCGTGCGTGCGCACCTCGTCGAGCGTGACGTGCAGGTCGGCCATCTGCTGCTCCAGCTGCTGGCGGTGCAGGCCCAGCACCGTGAGGAACTTCTTCAGCTGCGCCTGCGTGTCGCGCGGCGACTCGTACATGTCGACCAGCTCCTTCACCTCGGACAGCGTCAGCCCGAGCCGCTTGCCGCGCAGCGTCAGCTTCAGCCGGGTGCGGTCGCGCGCGGTGTAGATGCGGTTGCGCCCGGCACGCTGCGGCGACAGCAGCCCGCAGTCCTCGTAGAAGCGGATCGCCCGCGTCGTCAGGTCGAATTCGCGGGCGAGTTCGCTGATCGTGTAGGTGATTCCCGGGGTGGACGAGGTGGCGGACACCTCGGCGACAGCAGCGTGCGGCATGAAAACCTAGAATCGGCTGATTGACGTATACGTAAAGTGTAGCCGCCCCATGACATCACCGACCAAGCCGATGAACGAGCTCGAGCGACAGCTGCAGTACCCGCTGGGCGAGAACCTGCCCGACACCGGCCGGACGCTGGAGGTGGCGCCCGGCGTGCGGTGGCTGCGCATGCAGCTGCCCTTTGCGCTCGACCACATCAACCTCTGGCTGCTGCGCGACGAGATCGACGGCCGCGCCGGCTGGACGATCGTCGACTGCGGCATCACCAACGATGCGACGAAGGCGGCCTGGGAGCAGGTGTTCGAGGACGAGCTGCAGGGCCTGCCGGTGCTGCGGGTGATCGTGACGCACATGCACCCCGACCACATGGGGCTGGCGCACTGGCTGACCGAGCGCTGGAACGTGCGGCTGTGGATCAGCGCGACCGACTACAACGCGGCGCGGCTGGCCAGCACCTCCACCACCGGCTTCGGCGGCGAGGCGGCGGCGAAGTTCATGGCCAGCCACGGGCTGACCGACCCGGAGGCGGTGGCGAAGATCAAGGCGCGCAGCAACTACTACGCGACGATGGTGCCGCAGGTGCCGGCCGCGTTCCGCCGGCTGCTCGACGGCATGGTGCTCGCGATCGGCGGGCACGGCTGGCAGTGCATCTCCGGCTACGGGCATGCGCCGGAGCACATGTCGCTGTACTGCGCCGAGCTCGGTGTGCTGATCTCGGGCGACATGCTGCTGCCGCGCATCTCGACCAACGTCAGCGTGATCGACCTGGAGCCCGAGGCCGATCCGCTGCCGCTGTACCTGGCGTCGATCCAGCGCTATGCGTCATTGCCGGCCGACACGCTGGTGCTGCCGTCGCACGGCCGGCCGTTCCGCGGCATGCACACGCGGATCCAGCAGCTGGTGACGCACCATGACGATCGCTTCGCCGACGTGATGCGCGCCTGCGCCACCGCGCCGCAAAGCGCGGCCGACCTGCTGACGGTGCTGTTCACGCGCAAGCTGGACCTGCACCAGACGACGTTCGCGATGGGCGAATCGATCGCGCACCTGCATGCGTTGTGGCTGGCGGGGAGGCTGGTGCGCTCGGTGGATGCTGACGGGGTGTATCGCTTCGCGTGCCGCTGAAACCCCGTTCGCCCTGAGCCTGTCGAAGGGTCGGACTGAGCTTGTCGAAGGCCATGCGCGCTTTAGAACCAACCCTTCGACGGACGGGCCCTCGACAGGCTCGGTCCCTGCTCAGGGCGAACGGATGGCTGGCCTACGAGCGATACCCTCGAAACACATCCCGCAACGCCGGCACCGCCTTCACCGCCGGCTGCGACAGCGAGCGCTCGATCTCGTTCAGGTGCCGCCGCATCTCGGTCGACGCCCCCGCACCGGCCCCCTTCGAAATCACCTGCAGCAGCTGCTGGTGGCTGTGCGCGACGCACATCGGCTCGCCGGGCGACTTGTAGAGCGCCATCAGCAGCGAGGTGGTCGGCAGCAGCTCCTCGAGCAGCCGCACGAAGATCGGGTTGCCGCTCATGCGCGCGAGCTTCAGGTGGAACTCGCCCGACAGCCGGATCGCCTCCTGCTTGTTCTGCGACTTCGTCGCCCGCGCCTCGGCCTCGACCAGCTGGCGCAGCTCGGCCAGTTGCTCCGCGCTGAGCTTGCCGGCGAGCCGCCGCGCCACCTCGCACTCCACCACGCGCCGCGCATCGAACACATGCTCGCCGTCGCGCCGCGTCGGCTCGGGCACCTGGGCACCGCGGTTCGGCCGCAGCACGATCACGCCGTCCTGCGCGAGCTTGTGCAGGGCCTGGCGCACCAGCGTGCGCGAGACCTCGAAGGTCTGCGCCAGCTCCTCCTCGCGCAGCCGCGAGCCGGGCGCGAGGCGGTGGTCGATCACCGCCGCATAGATCGCTTCATAGACCCGGTCGGCACCCCCGGTCGCCGCGGTCGCTTCGGCCATCGTCAGGCGCCGCGGCGCTTGCCGAGGAACTTCACCAGCGCCAGCGTGCAGCCCATCACCGCGAACGACACCACCGTCGTCACCGTGCCGAGCGCGTAGATGGCCGGCGTGGTGACGGTGCTGGTCAGCCCCTGCAGCTCCAGCGGCAGCGTGTTGACGTCGCCGATCGCCTGCGAGGTGCGCGCGATCTCGTCCCAGCTGAGCGTGAAGCCGAACATGCCGACCCCCACCAGGCTCGGCGCGATCAGCGGCAGCACCACGTGGCGGAAGCTCTGCCACGGCGTGGCGCCCAGGTCGGCGGCCGCCTCCTCGAAGGCCGGATTGAAGCGGTTGAATACGGCCAGCATGATCAGCAGCCCGAACGGCAGCGTCCACGTCATGTGCGCGCCGAGCGCCGAGGTGTACAGCCCCATCGCGGTGCCGTAGCCCTCGAGCAGCCCGCTCGCGCCGACACTCTCGAGCACGCCCTTGAACGCGGTGTCGATCAGCCGGAACTGCAGCCCGATGCCGAGCGAGACCACGATCGACGGCATGATCAGGCTCGCGACCGAGGTGTAGAACAGCACGCCCGAGCCGGCGAACTTCTTGCGGAACGCGAGGCCGGCGCCGAGCGACAGCAGCACCGTCAGCAGCATCACGACGCTGCCCAACGCCACCGAGCGCCGGAACGCGGCCGCGATGTCGACGACGCCCATGCCCTCCCACAGCTTCGCGAACCAGTGCAGCGAGGCACCGCGCATCGGGAACGTGAGCCCGCCTTCGGGCCCCTGGAAGCTCAGCACGAAGATCGTGATCATCGGGCCGTAGAGGAACAGCACGAAGGCGCCGAACACGGCGGCCAGGGCGTAGAAGCTGCGCGGGCGCTTGTCGGCGTGCATCAGAGCTGCTTCCGGATGTCGACGAGCCGGGTCAGGCCCCAGATCATCATCAGCACCACCGCCAGCAGGATCACCGCGTTGGCCGCGGCCATCGGGAACTGCAGGTACGAGGTCTGCACCTGGATGATCTTGCCGACCGAGGCGATCTGCTGGCCGCCCATCACGCCGATCGTCACGAAGTCGCCCATCACGATGGTGATGACGAAGATCGAGCCGATGATGATGCCGGTGCGGCTCAGCGGCACGACGACGTTCCACACCGTCTGCCAGCCGCTCGCGCCGCTGTCGCGTGCCGCCTCGATCAGCGCGCGGTCGATGCGCATCATCGAGTTGAAGATCGGCACGATCATGAACATCGTGTACAGGTGCACGAAGGCGAGCACCACCGAGAAATCGCTGAACAGCAGCCACTCGATCGGCGAATCGATCACGTTGATCGCCTGCAGCCCCTGGTTGATCAGCCCGTTGCGCCCGAGCAGCGGCACCCACGAGATCATGCGGATCACGTTGGAGGTCCAGAACGGCACGGTGCACAGGATGAACAGCAGCGTCTGCGCGCCGACCGAGCGCACGTGGAACGCGAGGAAATACGCCACCGCGAAGCCGATCAGCAGCGTGACGAGCCAGACGAGGAAGCAGAACTTCAGCGTCGACAGGTAGGTGCGGACCGTCGTCTCGTTGAAGACGTCGAGGTAGTTCTGCCAGGTGAAGGCCGGGATCAGCTCGTAGTCGGTGGCGCGCCAGAAGCTGACCGTCACCACCAGCAGCAGCGGCAGCACGAGGAACAGCAGGAACACCAGTGCGAATGGCGTCGCCTGCAGCCACGCAGAAACCCGTAGCCCGGATGCCAATCCGGGATGGTCGCGGGACGATGCATCCCGGATTGGCATCCGGGCTACGGGCGCACTCATGTCACGCTGCCACGAACTCGTTCCACTTCTGCACCATGTACGCGTTCTCGTCCATGATCGCGTTCCAGCAGGCGATGCCGCCCATGCGCGTCTCGTAGCTGCCGCCGTCGCGCACGCTGCCCGCCTTGGCCAGCAGGTCGCCGTTGGGCGACTTGATGTCCTGCGCCGCCGCCTTGCCTTCCATCCAGTAGGCCCATTCGTAGGCCTCCATCTTGGCCTTCGCGGTGTCCAGCACCGCGCTGTAGTAACCCTGGCGGTTCAGGTACGCGCCGGCCCAGCCGTCGAGGAACCAGTTGATGAATTCGTAGACCGCGTCGGCCTTCTTGCCGCTCACCGTCTTCGGCACGCCGAAGCCGGCGGCCCAGGCGCGGTAGCCTTCCTTCAGCGGCTGGAAGGTGCAGGCGATGCCCTTGGTGCGCACGGCCGTGACGGCCGGCGACCACATCGACTGGATCACGACCTCGCCCGAGGCCATCAGGTTCACGCTCTCGTTGAAATCCTTCCACAGCGCGCGGAACTGGCCGGCCTTCTTCGCCTCGATCAGCGTCTTGATCGTCAGGTCGATTTCCTTCTTCGTCATGTTCCCCTTGTCGGGGTACTTGTAGAGGCCCGCCGCCTCGACCACCATCGCCGCGTCCATGATGCCGATCGACGGAATGTTCAGGATCGCGGCCTTGCCCTTGAACTCGGGGTTCAGCAGTTCCTTCCAGCTCTCGATGGGACGCTTGATCAGGTCGGGCCGGATGCCCAGCGTGTCGGCGTTGTAGACGGTGGGGATCAGCGTCATGAACTGCGTCGGCTCCTTCGCGAAGTCCTTCGCGGTGGGGGACGCGACGTACATCACCTTCTTCGGCGCGGTGCCCTGGTCGCCGACCTTCTTGCCGCCGACCTCGCCCTTGGTGAACAGCGTCGTGATCTTGTCGGCGTTCTTGATGCGCTTGGTGTCGATGCCCAGCAGGTTGCCGGTCGGCAGGATCTTCTTCAGCGAGAAGTACTCGGTGTCGATCAGGTCGAACGAGTTCGGCGCGGTGACGGCGCGCTTGGTCACGTCGTCGGTGGTGACCGGGATGTACTGGATCTCGATGCCGGTGTCGGCCTTGAACTTGTCGGCGATGGCCTTGTCCTGGTTCACCGCGGTGCCCAGGTAGCGCAGCGTGATCTTCTCCTGCGCGTGCACGAACGGGAAGGCCAGCGTGCCGCCGGCGGCGGCCGCGCCCTTCAGCAGCGTGCGGCGGCCGAGCTTCGGCGTGGCCGATGTGGCGGATGGATCGGTGTGGTCGGTCATGGGGTGCTCCTCGGGGTGGTATGTGATGCGGACTCTCGGGGACGAAACTGATCAGGCCAGCGCGTGCGCCTCATGCGCGGCCCAACTCACGTAGACGGTGTCACCGGGCGCGAACGGCGCGGCGTCGAAGCTGGCGTCGGAGACGGTGGCCGTCCAGTGCGCGTCGGCCGCCTCGCCCTGCGGCGCCAGGCTCACCTGCACGTACGTGCCCTGGTACTCGACGGCGCGCACCGCGGCGGCGCGGCCTTCGGTGTCGGCATGGTGCTGCAGCCGCATGCGGTCGGAGCGCACCGCGATGCGGCCGGCCGGCGACGCGATCACGTTGTGCGCACCCATGAAACGCGCGACGAACTCGCTGCGCGGCGCGTTGAACACCTCGCGCGGCGAGCCGGTCTGCTCGATGCGGCCCTGGTTCATCACGACCACCTGGTCGGCCAGCGCCATCGCCTCTTCCTGCGAGTGCGTCACGTGCACGAAGGTGAAGCCGAGTTCCTGCTGCCAGCGCTTCAGCTCGGCGCGCATCTGCACGCGCAGGAACGGATCGAGCGCCGACAGCGGCTCGTCGAGCAGCAGCACGCGCGGCTCGGTCATCAGTGCGCGCGCCAGCGCCACGCGCTGCTGCTGGCCGCCGGAGAGCTCGCTCGGCAGGCGCGCGAGGTAGGGCGTCATCGCCACCAGCGCGAGCAGCTCGCGCGCCCGCGCATGGCGCTCGGCGGGCGGCTTGCCGCGCATCTTCCAGCTGAAGGCGACGTTGTCGAGCACGCTCAGGTGCGGGAACAGCGCGTAGCTCTGGAACATCATCGCGGTGCCGCGGTCGGCGGCGGCGCTGTAGGTGATGTACTTGCCGCCGAGCAGGATCTGCCCGTCGCTCGCGAGCTCGTGGCCGGCGATCATGCGCAGCGTCGAGGTCTTGCCGCAGCCCGAGGGCCCCAGCAGGCAGCAGTAGCTGCCGGAGGGAATCGTCAGGTCGATGCCGTCGACGGCGACGGTGTCGCCATAACGCTTGACCAGCGAGGTGAGCACCAGGGACGAGTCGGGCTTCATGCCGCCCCCTGTATGCAAAGCACATGCCAGTGGATTTCCTCCGGGGCAACCCGCAGGTGGCGGCTCATCCACGCGTTTGTGTACGAGCGAGTCGCACCAACTGTGAACTTCCGCATCGCCGATCGCCCGCCTTTGGGGCGGCGGCACGCCTTGGAACGGGCGCACGACTTGCTCAGCTGATGGCGACACCCGGGCTCGCTTTGTATACAAAGCAGCCCATCGCATCTGAGGAGCCGACGATGAAGATCCGCGTGATCAACCCCAACACCAGCGCGTCGATGACGGCCAAGATCGGCGAGGCCGCGCGTGCGGTGGCCGCGCCCGGCACCGTGATCGACGCGGTGCAGCCGAGCTTTGGTGCACCGTCGATCGAGGGGCACCATGACGACGTGTGGGCCGCTGCCGGCGTCGCCGAACAGGTGCGTGCAGGCGAGGCGCTGGGTGCCGATGCGCACGTCATCGCGTGCTTCGGCGACCCCGGCCTGCATGCCGCGCGCGAGCTGGCGCGCGGGCCGGTGATCGGCATCGCGGAGGCGGCGTTCCATTGCGCATCGCTCGTCGCCACCGGCTTCTCGGTCGTCACGACGCTCACCCGCACCTGCGTGATCGCCGAGCACCTGGTGCTGCAGTACGGCTTCGAGCGCCGTTGCCGCGGCATCCACGGCACCGACATCGCGGTGCTCGAACTCGACGACCCGGCGAGCGACGCCTATGCACGCATCCTCGCGAGCGCACGGCAGGCGCTGGAACGCGACCGCTCCGGCGCGATCGTGCTGGGCTGCGCCGGCATGGCCGACCTGTGCGCGCGGCTGCAGGCCGAGCTCGGCGTGCCGGTGGTCGACGGCGTCGCGGCCGCCGTCAAGCTGGCCGAGGGGCTGCTCGCGATCGGGCTCGGGACGAGCAAGCGCGGGGACTATGCGGCGCCGCTGCGCAAGGACTACGTGGGGTTGGCGGCGCCGTATTCGCCGTAGCCCGGATGCGAATCCGGGATTCGTGACTCACGATCCCGGGTTGTCACCCGGGCTACGGGCTCGCGGACCAGAACGTCCGATGCAGCTGGAGCAACTCCGCCTCCACCTCCCCGACCGGCCCCCACACCCGCACCGCTTTCTGCCCGCGCGCGAACACCTCGCGGCACGGCAGGTCCAGCGTCGGGTTGTCGGGGTGCGCGCCGGTGATCGCGAGCAGTGCCGCTTCCGACACGCCGTACACCAGCCGCCCGATGTGCGCCCAGTACTGCGTGCCGGCGCACATCGCGCATGGCTCCACCGTCGTGTACAGCGTGCAGTTCCACAGGAAGTCCGGCGCATGGTTCAGCGATGCATGCCGTGCGAGCGTGGCCTCGGCGTGGTGCACCGTGTCGATGTTGCCCTGCTCGGCCAGCACCGTCTCGTGGTCCGGCGCCACCAGCAACGCACCGAACGGATGGCGGCCCAGGCCCATCGCCCGCTTCGCGACCTCGTTCGCACGCCGCAGGTGCCGCAGCATCTGCTCGTGCGTCGGATCGGCGTTCGAGAAATCGCTCATGCCGCCCCCGCCCGGCGATGCGCCCAGCCCGTCGTGCGCCGCTCGACGATCGCGAACAGCTCGTACATCGCCATCGCCATCGCGCCCACCACCGCGAGCCCGGCGAACGCCAACCCCATCTGCATCGACGAGCCGGCCGAGATCAGCAAATAGCCGATGCCCTCGTTGGCGGCCGTCATCTCCGACACCGTCGTGCCGACGAAGGCGAGCGTGATCGCAACCTTCAGCGACGCATAGAAATACGGCATCGAGCGCGGCAGCCCGACCTTCAGCAGCACGTCGGTGCGCCGCGCGCCCAGCACGCGCAGCACGTCCTCCAGCTCCGGCTCCAGCGTCGCCAGGCCGGTCGCGATGTTGACCGTGATCGGGAAGAACGAGATCAGGAACGCCGTCAGCACCGCCGGCCCGACGCCGATGCCGAACCACACGACCAGGATCGGCACGAAGGCCGCCTTCGGCAGCGCGTTGAAGGCCGTCATCAGCGGGTACATCGCCGCATACGCGAGCCGCGAGCTGCCGACCAGGGCACCCAGCAGCACGCCGACCACGATCGCCAGGCCGAAGCCCAGCATCGTGACCCAGAAGGTGCGCCACGCATGCGCGGCGATCACCGCGCGGAACTCCCACAGCTGCTGCGCGATGTGCGACGGGCTCGGGAAGATGAAGTCGGAGATGCCGAAGCCGCGGCACGCCAGCTCCCACAGCAGCAGCACCGCGGCCAGCAGCAGCCACGGCGCGAGGCGCTCGCGCCGGGCCGTCACGACACCGCCTCCGGCGCGCGGCGGAGGCTGCCGATGTGCTCGCGCAGCTCGAGCACCACGTCGCTGAACTCGCGGGTGTAGGTGAGCGCGAGTTCGCGCGGGCGCTCGAAGCCGATCTCGCGGCGCACCTGCATGCGCCCCGGGCCGCGGCTCATCACGTGCACCGTGTCGGCGAGGAACGCCGCCTCGCGCAGGTCGTGCGTCACCAGGATCACGTTGAAGCGCTGCACCGCGTGCAGGTCGCGCAGCGTGCACCACAGCTCCTCGCGCGTGAACGCGTCGAGCGCGCCGAACGGCTCGTCGAGCAGCAGCATCTTCGGCTCGTGGATCAGCGCGCGGCAGATCGACGCCCGCTGCTGCATGCCGCCCGACAGCTGCCACGGGAACTTGTCCTCGTAGCCGGCCAGGCCGACGCTCGCGAGCAGCGCGCGCGCCTTCGCCTCGTACTCGGCGCGCCGGGCGCGGAACTGCGAGCGGTACGGCTCGACGATCTCCAGCGGCAGCAGCACGTTGCGCAGCGTGCTGCGCCACGGCAGCAGCGAGGGCGCCTGGAACGCCATGCCGGTGATCTTCAGCGGGCCGGCGACCTCGCGGCCGTCGACAAGGACCGTGCCCTGCGACGGCCGCTTCAGCCCGGTCGCGAGCTTCATGAAGGTCGACTTGCCGCAGCCCGACGGCCCGACGATCGCGATGAACTCGCCCGGCTGCGCCTGCAGCGAGATGTCCTCGATCGCGAACTGGCGACGCGCGCGCAGCTCGTCGTTGTAGGCGAGCCAGACGTTGCGGAAATCGACAAAGGGCGGCGTGGGCAGGCTCATCGGGATGGGGCGGAAGCAGCAGATGAAGGAGGCGCAAGGCGCGCGATCAGCGACTTGACGGCCTCGCGGTACAGCGCCGGATCCTCGCTGTGCAGCCGGCTGTGCGAGCCGCCGCTGAACTCGACCCAGCGCGTGCCGGCCGGCGCCGCATCGCGCAGCCTGCGGCCGAGCGTCACCGGCACCGTGTCGTCGGCGCTTCCATGCATCATCAGGATCGGCGCGTCGACGCGGCCGATCTTGTCGACCGAATCGAACTGCTCGTTGGCGAGCCACGACACCATCGTGCCGATCGCGCCCAGCTCGGCGGCCACGTCGGGCAGCCGCGTGAAGGTCGACTCGAGGATCAGCCCGCCGTAGTCGCGCCCGTCGTGCTTCCGGCTTGCGAGGTCAACCGCCACGCCGCCACCCATCGAATGGCCGAAGATCACGCGCCGCCGCGGATCGGGCTGGCGCTTCACCAGCTCGGCCCACGCGGTGTCGGCATCGGCCAGGATCGACGCCTGCGACGGCACGATCGGCGTGCTCTCGCCCCAGCCGCGGTAGTCGACCGCCAGCACCGAGAAGCCGGCGTCGCGCAGCGCGTCGATCTTCGGCAGGTTGCGGTACAGCGCGCGGAAGGTACCGTGCAGGTACAGCAGCGTCGGCGCCTGCGGATCGGCATTCGGCAGCCACCACAGCTGCAGCCGGTCCTGCATGCCGGGTGTCGCCCCTGGCACTGCCACCGCGTACGACACATCGCCCGGCCGCAGCGCCACGTCGGCGGGCTGCCCCGGCGAGGGTCGGAACACCCATTGCCTCTGCTTCAGGTCCCACCACGCGCAGCCCTGCAGCATGACAACGCATGACATCAATGTGCACAGCCATCCGACACGCCTGGACAGCTGGCTCCAGAAACGGGGTCGAGAGTTCGCGACAATCAGCGCCATGAAGTTTCCTGCCCTGGCGTCTGCCGTGTGCGCCTGCGGCGTGTCGATCTGCACCCCTGCGCAAACCGTACCCGCTGCCCCTGGCGCGCCCGAGGCGCCGCCGGCCACTGTAGCCGCACCACCTGCCGACGATGTCTGGCGCCTGATGTACGCGCCGTTCACGTACCACTACTCGCGCGATCCGGACCACCGCTACGTGTGGATGGTCGGCATCGAACGCGAGCGGCCGAACGGCGTGGTCTCGGGCTTCACGTACTTCAGCAACTCGTTCGGCCAGCCCAGCGCCTATGCCTACGTCGGCCAGCGCCTGACCGACTTCAGCGACTGGAACCGGCTCTACGCGCAATGGACCGCCGGCCTGATCTACGGCTACAAGGCGCCGTTCGACGACAAGGTGCCGCTGAACTACAAGGGCTTCTCGCCCGGGCTGGTGCTGACGGTCGGCTGGCAGCTGACGCCGGCGCTGTCGACCCAGGTCAACGTGCTCGGCAACTCGGCGCTGATGTTCCAGGTGTCGGCCACGGTGCCCTGACATGCACTACTTCCGGACCACCGCGAACAGGTTGCGCGCGGCCGCGTCGGGCAGGTAGCCGTCGGCCCAGACCGCCGCCGGGTTCACGCGCTCCTTGGTGCCGAACGCGTCCGACACCTGGCTGGCCATCAGGCTCAGCCGCGGCGCCAGCACCGCGCCGAAGCCTTCGGCCCGCGCATCGGCGGTGAGCACCGTCGCATCGAGTGCGAGCTTCAGGCGCCGCAACTCCAGCGCCTCGTTGACGATGCCGTCGCGCGCCTTCACGGTGGCGACCGCCGCGGCCGGGTCGGCCACCACGTCCTTCATGCCTTTCGCGAACGCGCGCAGGAAGGCCTTCACCGCCTCCGGGTTCTTCTTCAGGAACGCCTGCGACACGATGACCGCGTTGCCGTACAGCTTCACGCCGAACTGCGGGTAGGGCAGCACGACGACCTCGTCGGCCTTCACGCCGCGCGCCTCCAGGTTCAGCAGCGAGGTGAACGAGAAGCCGGTGATCGCGTCGATGTCGCCGCGCACCAGCATCGTCTCGCGCAGCGGCGGGTCCATCGCGGTCCACGCGACGTTGCCGATGCCGTTGGCCTTCGCGAAGATCGGCCAGGCCTTGCGGCCGGCATCGAACACCGGCGCGCCGAGCTTCCTGCCGTTCAGGTCGGCCGGCGCCCGGATGCCGGACTTCTTCAGCGCCAGCACCGCGGCCGGCGTGTTGTTGTAGACCATCATCACCGCGACCGGCTTGTCCGGCGCGGTCGGGTTGTTGGCGTGGAACTCCATCAGCGCCGCGAGGTCGGCGAAGCCCATCTCGTAGGCCCCCGACGCGACCCGCGTGACGGCGCCGCCGGAGCCGTTGCCGGCGTCGATCGTCACGTCGAGCTTCTCGGCCTTGAAATACCCCTTCGCGGCCGGCACCAGGAACATCGCCGCCGGGCCTTCGAAGCGCCAGTCGAGCTGGAACTTGATGGGGGTGTCCTGGGCGAGTGCGCCCTGTGCGATGAAGACGAGGGCAAGGGCCAGCGTGCGAACGAACATCCGAGGTCTCCGGTGGATCAGGCCTGCCGGCCCGTCAGCAGGTCATGCAAGGCGCGCGCCACCACCTTCGTGGCACGCCGCAGGTCGTCGAGCACCACATGCTCGTCGGCCCGCTTCGCGTTGCTCTCGAACACCGTGCGCGGCCCGGCACCGTAGATCACCGCCGGGATGCCGCGCTCGCTGTAGAGCCGCACGTCGGTGTACAGCGGCGAGCCCGAGGTGGGAATGGCTTCGCCGAACACCGCCTCGCCATGCCGCTGCAGCGCCTCGACCAGCGGCCGGTTGCCCGGCAGCGGCTGCAGCGCGTGCGCCAGCAGCAGCCGGCGGATCTCGACCGTGATGCCCGGCACCTGCGCCGCCGCCTCGGCGATCACCTGGCGCAGCGCGGCCTCGACCTCGACCGGGTTCTCTTCCGGGATCATCCGGCGGTCGAGCTTCAGCACCACCTTGCCCGGCACCACGTTGGTGTTGGTGCCGCCCTCGATGCGCCCCACGTTGAGGTACGGGTGGCGGATGCCCGGCACCTTCGACGTGACCTGCCGGTACAGCGCGTTCTGCGCATACAGCGCGTTCAGCAGCGCAACCGCGCCCTGCAGCGCATCGATGCCGGTGTCGGGAATCGCCGCATGCGCCATCCGGCCGTGCACCGTCACCTCCATCTGCAGGCAGCCGTTGTGCGCCGTCACCACCTGGTAGCTGAAGCCGGCGGCGATCAGCAGGTCGGGCTTCGTGAGGCCATGCTTCAGCAGCCAGCCGGGGCCGAGTTCGCCGCCGAACTCCTCGTCGTAGGTGAAGTGCAGCTCGATGCCGCCCTGCAGCGGCACGCCCAGCGCCTCGAGCGCCCGCACCGCGAAGGTGTAGGTCGAGAAATCGCTCTTGCTGACGGCGGCCGCGCGGCCATAGAGCTTGCCGTCTTCGATGTCGCCGCTGTAGGGGCCGTGCGCCCAGCCCTCGCCCGGCGGCACCACGTCGCCGTGCGCGTTCAGCGCGATGGTCGGGCCCTCGCCACCTTCACCGTAGCGGCGGCGCACGATCAGGTTGGTGATGCTCTCCAGGCCGGCCGCGCGCACCTCGTCGCCCGGCACCACGTGCCGTTCGGCCTCGAAGCCGAAGCCCTGCAGCAAGGCCGCCGTGCGCTCGGCATGCGGCGCGTTGTTGCCCGGCGGCGTGTCGGTGGGCACCTGCACCAGCGCCTGCAGGAAGCGGGTCTGTTCATCGAAATGCGCGTCGATCCACGCATCGAGGCGCGCGAAGTGGTCGTCGCTCATGTCGTCTCCAGGTGATCCAGCAGGTGCTGGAAGGCTTCGACGCACAGCTGTGCGTCGTGGGTGGTGATGGTTTCCAGCGGGTTGTGGCTGATGCCGGAGTTGCCGCCGCGCACGAACAGCATCGCCTGCGGCATCACCTCGTGCAGCTTCATCGCGTCGTGGCCGGCGCCGCTGGGCATGCGGTGCACCTGCACGCCCCCGGCCTCGACCGCGCGCTCCCAGCGGGCCTGCCACGCGGCATCGCTCGGCGCGGCGCTGGCGCGCAGCGTCTCTTCGAGCGTGTGCTGCAAGCCACGCCGCCCGCAGATCCGCTCGAGTTCGGCCACCACGTCGCGCGCCAGCGCATCACGCGCCTCGTCGGTGGTGGCGCGCAGGTCGAGGCTGAAGCGGCAGCGGCCCGGCACGACGTTGATCGAGCCGTTCGGCACCGTCAACATGCCCACCGTGCCGACCAGGTGCGGCTGCGCCGCGGCGCGCTTTTCAACATACAGCGCCAGCTCGGCCACCGCGGTCGCGGCATCGCGGCGCCGGTCCATCGGCGTCGTGCCGGCGTGGCTGGCCAGGCCGATCACCTCGCCCAGGTAGCGCACGCTGCCGTTGATCGACGTGACGACGCCCAGCGGCAGGTCGAGCTCGTTGAGCACCGGCCCCTGCTCGATGTGGACCTCGACGAAGCCGAGGTAGCGCGACGGGTCGCGCTGCAGCGCAGGGATCTCCGCGGGGTCGAGGCCGGCGGCGTGCATCGCGTCGCGCATCGCGATGCCGTCGGCATCCTGCTGGTCGAGCCAGCGCCCGTCGAACTGCCCGATCAGCGCCCCTGAGCCGAGGAAGGTGGCCTTGTAGCGCTGGCCTTCTTCCTCCGCGAAGCCGACCACCTCGATGCCGTGCCGCAGGCGCCGGCCGGCGCGCTGCAGCTCGCGCACGCAGACCATCGGCACGAAGATGCCGAGCCGGCCGTCGTACTTGCCGCCGTTGCGCACGGTGTCGTAGTGCGAGCCCGTCAGCAGGCGCGGCGCGGCGCGATCGCTGCCGTGATGGACACCGACCACGTTGCCGACCGCATCGACCGACACCTCGTCGAAACCGCAGTCCTGCATCCAGCGCACCAGCTGGCGCTGGCAGGCCAGGTGCGCATCGGTCAGGTAGGTGACGGTGAGCTGGCCCTGCTCGGCGTAGCCGGGGTCGCTGTGCTGCGCGAGCAGCTCGGCGCAGTCCCACACCTGGTGGCCGAGCGTCGGCTCGCTGCCGAACTTGTCGTCCAGGCGCAGCTCGGCGATGYGGTGGATCTGGCGCAGGCATTCGGCCAGCTCGACATCGGCCGGGCCGTCGACGCGGCGCGCGAAGGTTTCGATGATCTGCGCGCGCGTGAGTCCGGTGCCACGTGGCCCGCGCACCGCGAGGATGAACGGCCAGCCGAAGCGCTCGCGGTAGGCGGCGTTCAGCGCCTGCAGCCGTGCGTACTCAGACTCGGAACACTGCGTGAGGCCCGATACCGATTGCTCGCTGGCCGATTCGCTGGTCAACGCAACCCGCGCCTTGCCGGCCAATTCGGGGTGGGCGCGCACCAGCGCGAGCTGCTCGTCGCGCGGCGCATCGCGCACCACCTGCACCAGCGCCTGGCGCAGCTGCGCCAGGCTCGCGAACGGCGCCGCGGCGAACGCGCGCTCGGCGATCCACGGTGAATGCTCGTAGGTGCCCTCGAGCAGCGCGACGAAGCCCTCCACCGTCGCTTCATTCAGTTGCTGCAGGCTGACGCTCATTTCCACACCCAGGCGTTGTCGGGGTTGAACGGATGCACGCGCTTCCAGTGGCGCGCGATGTCGACGCGGCGGCACACCCACACCCGGTCGTGCGCCTCCACGTGGTCGAGGAAGCGCTGCAGCGCCCGAAAGCGCCCCGGCCGCCCGAGCAGCCGGCAGTGCATGCCGATGCTCAGCATGCGCGGCGATTCGTCGCCCTCGGCGTACAGCACGTCGAAGCTGTCGCGCAGGTAGGTGAAGAAATCGTCGCCGGTCGCGAAGCCCTGCGGCAGCGAGAAGCGCATGTCGTTGGTGTCGAGCGTGTACGGCACCACCAGGTGCGGCGCGAGGCTGCCGTCGGTCTTGCGCACCTGCAGCCAGAACGGCAGGTCGTCGCCGTAGTGGTCGCTGTCGTACTCGAAGCCGCCGTAGTCGGCCACCAGCCGGCGGGTGTTCGGGCTGTCGCGGCCGGTGTACCAGCCGAACGCGCGCTCGCCGGTCAGCTTGTGGATGATGTCCATGCCGATGTCCATGTGCTGGCGCTCGGCGGCCTCGTCCATCTGCTGGTAGTGGATCCAGCGCCAGCCGTGGCAGGCGATCTCGTGGTCGAGCTCGACGAAGGCCTGCGTGAGCTCGGGGTGGCGCTCCAACGCCATCGAGACGCCGAACACCGTGAGCGGCAGGCCGCGCCGCTCGAACTCGCGCAGCAGCCGCCACACGCCGACGCGCGAGCCGTACTCGTAGATCGACTCCATCGACAGGTGGCGCGCCGGGTAGGCGGCCGGGTTGAACATCTCCGACAGGAACTGCTCGCTGCCGGCGTCGCCGTGCAGCACGCTGTTCTCGCCGCCCTCTTCGTAGTTCAGCACGAACTGCACCGCGATGCGGGCGCTGCCCGGCCACTCGGCATGCGGAGGGTGCTCGCCGTAGCCGACGAGGTCGCGGGGGTAGGTGGGTGGTGGCATGGCGTTCAGGCGGTGGCGTGGGCCGGCGGCGCGCCGGCGAGGTCGGACAAGGGCTGGACACGCGGAGCGAGCCGCAGGTTGCGCTCGACGCTGCGCAGGTGGGCCTGCATCAGTCGCACCGCGGCCCGCGCGTCGCGCCGCTCCAGCGCGTCGACGATGGCCACGTGCTCCTCGAAGGAATGCTCGGCCGAATGCGCCGACTGGTACATCAGCGAGATCAGCGACGAGCGCGACACCAGGTCGGCCAGCAGCTCGGCCAGCACCTCGTTGCCGAGCATGCGCGCGAGCACGACGTGGAAATCGGCCAGCAGCCGCGTGCGGCCGGTGACGTCGGTGCGCAGCACGGCCTCCTGCTCGGCGGCCAGGTGGGTGCGCAACGCGGCCAGCTGCGCCGCATCGAGCTCGCCGGCGGCGCGGCGCACCAGCGCGGCCTCGATCATGTGGCGCACCTCGAACACCTGGCGCGCCTCGTCGACGCTCGGCATCGCGACGCGCGCGCCGCGTGCCGGCTCGAGCGTGATCAGCTTGTCGCGGCTCAGCTGGTTCAGTGCCTGGCGCACCAGCGTGCGCGAGACCTTGAAGAGATCGGCGATCTTCTGCTCGGCGAGCTTGGTGCCGGGCATCAGCCGGCGCTCGACGATCGCGGTGGTGATGGCGTCGACGATGCGCTGCGTGGTGCCGATGTGCTGCGCGCTGCCGCCATCGGCCGCGCCGGCACGCCGCCGGGCCGGGCGGATCTGCTTCAGCGGGGTCGACTTGGGGCTGGCGGCGCGGGGCATGGAGCGGGCGGCTCGGTTGGCTCTCGAAGGCAAAGTGTATACACTTTCCCCACCATGGGAAAACTGACGACGCACGTGCTCGACACGATGAACGGGTGCCCTGCTGCCGGCATGGCGGTGCGGCTCTATCGCCTGGCCGGCACTGCCCCTCAGTTGCTTCGCAGCGTGCAGCTCGATGCCGACGGCCGCGCCGGCGGGCCGCTGCTGGAGGGCGCCGATTTCGTGCCCGGCCGCTACCGGCTGGTGTTCGAGCTGGCCGACTACTTCCGCGCCCGCGGCGTCGCATTGCCCGACCCGCCCTTCCTCGACAGCGTGCCGCTCGACTTCGGCCTGGCCGACACCGGCGCCCACTACCACGTGCCGCTGCTCGCGAGCCCCTGGGCCTATTCCACCTACCGCGGCAGCTGACGCGCATGGAAGCCTATGTGCTGGACTGGCTCAACCTGCTGCTGCGCTGGGCCCATGTGGTCGTCGCGATCGCGTGGATCGGCTCGTCGTTCTACTTCGTCTTCCTCGACAACAGCCTGCTCAGGCCCGAGGCCGCCGACCTGAAGGACAAGGGCGTCGACGGCGAGCTGTGGGCGGTGCACGGCGGCGGCTTCTACAACCCGCAGAAGTACATGGTGGCGCCGAAGTCGCTGCCGGCGCACCTGCACTGGTTCTACTGGGAGAGCTACTCCACCTGGCTGACCGGCTTCGCGCTGTTCACGGTGCTGTACCTGTGGCAGGCGAGCACCTTCCTGATCGACCAACGGGTGCATGCGTGGTCGCCGGCCGGCGCGATCGCAGCGGCGCTGGCCTTCCTCGCGGTGTTCTGGCTCGTCTACGACGGCATCTGCCGCGCATTCGGCCGCGGTGCCCACGGCGACCGCATCGTCGGCGCGGTGGTCGCGGTGGTGGTCGTGGCCGGTGCCTGGCTCGCGTGCCAGCTGTTCGCAGGCCGGGCGGCCTTCCTGCTGGTCGGCGCGATGATGGCGACGGCGATGAGCGCCAACGTGTTCTTCTGGATCATCCCCGGGCAGCGCACCGTGATCGCGCAGATGCGTGCCGGCCAGCCGGTCGATCCGGTACACGGCCAGCGGGCCAAGCAGCGCAGCGTGCACAACACCTACTTCACGCTGCCGGTGCTGGCCGCGATGCTCAGCAACCACTACGGCTTCCTGTACGGCGCGCCGCACAACTGGGCGGTGCTGGTGCTGGTGATGGGGGCCGGCGCGCTGATCCGCCATGCGTTCGTGGTGCGGCACAAGGCGCTGGTGCAGGGCAAGCGGGTGCCGTGGGAGTACGCGGTGGCGGGCACGGTGCTGCTGCTGGGTGTGGCGGTGTGGCTCGCACCCGTGCAAAAGCCGGCGTCGCAGGCCGCGCAGCCCGTCACCTTCGCGCAGGTGCAGCAGGTGGTGGCCACACGCTGCCTGATGTGCCACAACGAGCAGCTCGCGAGCAAGGGCGTGCGGCTCGATTCGCCGCAAGGCATCGCCGCGCATGCGCAGCAGGTCTACCAGCAGGCGGTGGTGCTGAAGCTGATGCCGCTGAACAATGCGACGCAGATCAGCGACGACGAGCGCGCGTTGATCGGGCGGTGGTACGAGGCCGGTGCACGCTAGCATCCGGCATGAGCACCAATCCCTACGCCCCGCCGAAGGCGCCCGTCGCCGACTTCGATGCGAACCCGACGCAGGTGGCGTACGCAGGATTCTGGCGGCGTTCGATCGCCAGCTTCGCCGATACGCTGCTCTTCCTGGCCTTCTTCATCCCGCTGGTCCGGTTCTTCTACGGGTCCGACTACGGGACCCTGAAGCACGTTCCTGCCAGGACCTTCATCGGCGACCCGCTCGAGTTCTTCCTGACCTGGGTCTTCCCGGCCGTGCTCTACATCGGCTGCTGGATGAAGTGGCAGGCGACGCCGGGCAAGATGGCGATGAAGGTGCGGATCGTCGACGCGAATACCGGCCTGCCGCCGACGCTCGGTCAATCCGTCGGCCGCTACCTGGGCTACTACCTCTCGAGCCTCCCGCTGTTCCTCGGCTTCCTGTGGATCGCCTTCGACGCGCGCAAGCAGGGCTGGCACGACAAGCTGGCGGGGACGGTGGTGGTGCGCGACAGTCAGCGCCCGGCCGTGGCACGCAACTCGCGCGCCGACACACCGTAGGCGGCCCGGAACACCTTGCTGAAGTGACTGGGGTCCTCGAAGCCCCAGTGGCGGGCGATCTCGGCGATCGGCCGCGTCGCCATCGCCGGGGCCTCCAGGTCACGCCGGCACATCGCCAGGCGGCGGTCGCGGATGAAGCCACTCACCGTTTCGCCGGAGCCTTCGAACAGCTTGTGCACGTTGCGCTCGCTCATGCGGAAGCGGCGCGCCAGCATCGCCACGCCGAGCGACGGCTCGGCCAGGTGCCGTTCGATGTGGCGCTGCAGCTGCTCGCGCACCAGCTGCCGCAAGCCCGGCGCCGGCTGCTCGCCCAGGCACAGGCCCAGCAGGTCGAGCGCCCCGCCCAGTGCCACCTGCCGCCCGGTCGCGGGAAGCTCGCCGAAGCGCCGCATCAGCAGCTGGAAATGCTCGACGAACAAGGCGCCCGCGCCGTGCCGGCCGTCCATCGGCCGCCCGATCAGGTCGCGCACCCGTGGCAGGCGGCGCAGCAACTCGGCCTCGGGCACCAGCATCGACATCTGGCGCAGGTCGTCGCTGGTCCTGAAGGCCATCGGCCGCGTGCTGTCCCAGAGCGTGAACATGCCGGCGCCCAGCTGCAGTTCGCGGTCGTCGTCGAAGCGCAGCGTTTCGGTGCCCTGCGCGACCATCACGACGCTCAGCCATGCACTGTCGTCGCGGGCGATCTGCCGCCGCTCGCGCATACCGCTCACCGTCGCCGCGGACGTGCAGTCGGTCAGCCGCACGCCGCCCAGCCGGTGCTGGCGCATGAAGGCGGGGAAGCGGTCGCAGGCGATCTTCGGGATGTCCCAGCTCAGGTGCGCATCGACGATCACCTCGCGCCACGCGTCGAACTGCCGCCGCGGTGGCAGGCCATCCGTCGTCCAGGTCTCTGGCACGGAAGTGTGGGTGGGGGCAGACGCATTCATCGCGCGCCAGCTTATCGAGGGGGTCGGCGCCTTGCATGCCGAATCCTTGATCAAGGCATGACGGCGGCGCGCCTGTATCGTTGGCGAGACACCGTGGTCTGCCGCCGCACCCCCGCTGGTCCGGGCGCGAACACCGTGGGGCCACCCAGCCCCGCCGCGGCCGCCCTCGCATAGCCTGCAGGGCCCCAAAGCAGTACCCCTCCTCGACCATGACTTCTTCGCGATTCACGAATCTCCTGCGTGCCACCCCGCTGTGCGCCCTGCTGTTGAGCGCGTGCGGCGGCGGCAGCGACGGCGATGCGGCCACGGCGCCGGCCGCCGCCGCGACCCCCTCGGCCTTCGCCAGCTGCTTCGAGATCACAGCCGGCGTGGCCTACACCACGACCGATGCGGGCGGCACGCCCGACGGCGTCCTGCTGACCCGCGAGGCCTTCGAAGGCAGCGTGCGCAACACCGGCGTGAGCTTCGTGGATGCGACGCAGGTCCGCAGCGTGGCCACCTACTGGTCGCAGGAGGCGAACGGCATCCGCCTGTGGGGCGACATCGACTACGACAACGCCGGCGCTCCGGAGCGCAAGGTCGTCTTCTCCGACGGCGCCCTGCTGCCGCTCGCGCCGCAGGTGGGGCAGGCCATGGCCCTCGGCTACACCGTCACGATCACGCCCCTGAGCCCCTCGGCGGGCAGCCAGGTCGGAACCCAGGCGGTCCAGGAAACCTGGACCTTCGAAGGCTTCGAGACGCTGACGCTGGGCGGCCGGACCTTCACCGACAGCTGCCGCCTGCGCCGGCTGGCGGCCGATGCGGCCGCCAACGGCGACGGCCCGTCCACGCTCTGGTTCGCGAAGGGCTTCGGCAACATCCGCGCCCGCCACACCGACAGCGCCGGTGCCGTGCTGGAGGAAACCGAGCTGCAGACCATCACCGCCTCGCCCTGAACCACGAAGGGGGCGTCAGCCCGGCAGCACGTAGCGCGTGCTGGGCCCCTTGCCGGTCTGTTCCAGCAGACCGCGTTCCGTCAGCGCCACCAGGTGCTTGGACGCGGTCGCCAACCCCACGCCGCACACCTGCGCATAGATGCTCTTCTGGATCGACCCGACACGGAACAGGTGATCCAGCACCGCGATGCGCCGCTGCTCCTGCAGCAGCTCGCCGGCCTCGCGCTCCCACTGCGTGGACAGTTGCTGCTCGCGCGTCAACTCGCGGTTGAAGGTGCTGCGCAGCTGCTCGAACTCGGCGGCGAAGCCGTCGCCCAGGCCGTGCTTCTGGATCAGCTGCAGCGCCG
The DNA here is from genome assembly GCF_056402735.1 of Rhizobacter sp. P3_C12. Classification (NCBI taxonomy): domain Bacteria; kingdom Pseudomonadati; phylum Pseudomonadota; class Betaproteobacteria; order Burkholderiales; family Sphaerotilaceae; genus Rhizobacter; species Rhizobacter sp. P3_C12. The sequence goes on along the minus strand of NZ_JBFUGW010000027.1, from coordinate 7,599 downwards.
CCTCGCGCTCCTTCGACGACATCGCGAGGTAGGCGTTCGCGATGGCCAGCCGGGCGCGCACATGGGCCTCGGCCCCCATCGGAACGGCCAGCACCGCACGGTGGCGCTGGATCTGTGCCATCTCGTCGAAGTGGGCCGCGAACTCCTCGGGCAGCAGGCGGTCGTAGGGCGCGCCGTCGCGCGGGCCGAGGATCTCGGTCTTCAGATTGCGCGTGGCCTCGAGGTGGGCCGGATCGTGGTCGCCCGGCGAGACCTTCAGCGCCGCGGCCGCATGCGCATCGCCCAGGCGCTCGTCATCGGGCTGCGCGTCGAGCTGGTAGCGCTTGTAGTGCGCCTCGGCCAGGTTGTAGTGCGCGCGGCGCACGTGCAGGCTCAGGCCGGCCTGCTCGCCCATCGCGAGGGCCTGCCGGTATTCGGCGATCGCCTCGCCGTAGCGGCCCTGCCAGAAGTAGGTCGCGCCGAGGTTCAGGTGCGTGCTGGTCAGCGTTTCCGGTTCGATCGGAACGCTGCCGGCCATCCCGAGGATGCGCTGCGAATAGGCGATCGCGCTGTCGAAGTCCTTCGCGTCGCCGTAGATCAGGCTGAGGTTGGCGTAGGTCTTCAGCACCGACAGCCGGTCGCCCTCGCGCTCGAAGATGTTCAACGCGCGGTGCTTGTGCTCGAGCGCCCGACGCAGGTCGCCGGCCCGGCGCCAGTACTCGCCCCAGGTCTGCTCCAGCATGCCGACCGTGGCCGGCGACAGCGAGGGATCGCGGCGCAACGGCTCCGCCCGGTCGAGCACGGCGCGCGAGCGTGGGTCGTTGCGCAGCACGTAGAGCCAGGCGAGCTTGACGAGCGTGGACAGGTACTCCTCGGCGACCGCCGCGCCCGGCGGGCGGTCTTCCTCCAGGCCCGCGCGGCGCAGGAACTCCGCGCTGTCCTCGTAGCACGCGAAGGCACGGTCGGCATCGCGCGGCTCATAGAACTTGCCGAGCGCGCCATAGACGATGCCCAGCATCAGGGCGTCGCCGCACCCGTTGGCGAGCCGCAGCGCCTGCTCATAGGCCTGGCGCTCGCGATCGCCGGCATCGCGGATGCGCCACAACCCCGCCTGCGCCAGCAGCAGGTCGAAGCGTTGCCGCGCATCCAGCGTGCCGGCGGCCACCAGCGCGATCAATGCATCGGTCTCCGCATCGTCGGCCACGTCGACCCGGGAGCGCTGCAACAACTCGATGAAGGCCACGGGCTCGTTCGCCTGGTGCAGGTGCCACAGCGCCGACAGCGTGTCCCGTTGCGCGAGCGCCAGCGCCGATTGCTGCCGGTGCCAGCCGGCCAGCGCCACGGGTGACGCGGGTTCCAGGCGAGGAAGCAGCTCGCGCAGCACCATGTGCCGCAACGCGATGCGCCGCTCGCCGGCTGCGGGCCGCTCCAGCAGCGCCTCGGCCGCGAGGCGCTTGCCCTTCTCGAGATAGCGGTAGAAGGTGCTCGGCCCGATCGCCCACAGCCCGCAGAGGTTCTCGCTGGCCGCCTCGTCGGCATGGCGGCGGTAGCGCTGCCGGAAATCGGGCACCGGCTCGAAACCGTAGTGGCACATCAGGGCCAGCATCGGCCGCCAGCTCGTGCGATCCACCCACGCCGCGGCATCGATGCCGGAGAGCCCGGACGCCTGGTCGGGGCGCAGCTGCGAGACGACCCAGCGCAGCCACAGCGCGGTCGCCTCGACCAGCGCGCGGCCGCGCGGCAACGCATCGCCGGCGGCCCCGAGCACCGGCTGCAGGAAGCGCCTGACGAACCAGCGGGTGGCCTTCGGCCGGCGACGCAGCCAGTCGTCGAGCGTGCCGGTCTTGTGGGCGGCCAGCGCCTGCCCCAGCAGGGTTTCCACCGTGCCGGCCGACAGCAGCAACGTTGCGGCACCTGGGCCGCCCTGCAAGTTAGGGGGATGGTTCGCCATGGATCCGGTGCATCGTCTCGCGATCGTCCGGACCGCGACGGATTTGCGCGGTCTGCCATGCCTGGGCATGCGAGCGCGCGACGGTTAGTGTATCGACGCGATTTCGCACCCATCGCCTCATCGAGGAACCGTCATGCCCCTGCCCCGTCTTCTTGCTTCCGATCCGACCACCTCGTCCGCGACCGACGGCGTCGCGCTGGTCGTCCTCGCGCCGTTCGGCGGCGACGCCGTGCTGAGCGGGTTCCCCGACGGAACCTCGCGCGACCTGTCGCAGCACCCGTTGATGAGGGCCTTGCCGAAGATCGCCGCCAGCGGCGTGCACGTCACCGCGCTGATCGACCTGGCCGACGACGATTCGTACCTCGTGGAGATTGCCGCGCTGCAGCCGGCCGACGTGGTCGTCACCTCGCGCTGGAAGCAGGACATGACCTCGCCGAACACGCTGGCCGGCCTGCTGCGCCAGGCGCACCAGGCCCACCCCGCCGCCGCGCTGGTGCTCGCGCTGGAGGGCCATGGCGCCGGGTTCCTGCCCGAGATCGATCGCAGCAAGCTGACGGCCCACAACATCACCGGCGGCGGCGCCTTCGAGTGGCACCTCAGCGAATCGGGCGGCACGCCGGTGCTGCCGCAAGGCTCGCCGGTGCTGCCCCAGGGGTCCCCGGTGCTGCCGCAAGGCTCGCCGGTGCTGCCGGTCAGCCAGATGCCGCTGTCCACCTGGGGCCTCGGCAACGCGCTGAAGCAGGCCCAGGACGCCGGCGTGCCCAAGCTCGCCGCGATCCATTTCAACAACTGCTTCAACATGTCGGTCGAGGTGCTGCACACGGTGGCGCCCTACGCCGACTACGCGACCGGCTACGAGAACTACAACTTCTTCACCGCCGGCGCGGCCTACCCTGCCGTGTTCCAGAAACTGGCGGCGGCCGGCAGCGCCACCGCGCAGCAGCTCGCGCAGTGGTTCGCCGACGGCAACAAGGACATCCTCGCCGCGAAGGGCAACCACCCGACCGTCGGCTGCGTCGTGCAACTCGGCCGGCTGCAGGCGATCGTCGAGCGCATCGACGACCTGGCCGATGCGCTGCTCGCCGCGCTGCGCACCTCGACGCCGGCGCAGCGCCCGGCCATCGTGCAGAAGATCCGCGCCGCGATCCGCCGCGCGCAGCAGTTCGACACCAACGCCAACATGGACCTGGAGACGCCGGACGAGCTGACCGACATCGACAGCCTGGCCACCGAGCTGCTGGCCACCGACTTCGCGCCGTTCAAGGTGCAGCAGGCGGCGGCCGGGCTGCGCGATGCGCTGAAGGACATCAAGCGCTACGGCGCCGTCGATGCGCCGTGGACGGCCCCCGGCGCACTGTGGGACTTCTCGGCGAAGAACCTCGCGATGAACATCTTCCTGCCCGACCCGCTGCTGCTCGGCCTGTGGGACTGGCGCTCGCCGTACTACCTCGACGTGAACCCCGATCCGACGCTGCCGCGCGTGCAGCCGCACATCATCGACTTCGTGAAGGTCACCGACTGGGTCGACTTCATCGTCGAGTACCACAAGGGCCAGCCGTTCAAGGGCCTGCTGCCGGCAGCGATCCCCGAGTTCCCGGTGTTCAACGCGCGCTACGAGCCGCCGAAAGGCCGCCAGCCCGACCCCTGCGGTGACGGGGACATCATCCCCAAGGGAGAGGACAAACCGCGCCGCGCCTGATCCCTCCGCCCTCTCCCACCGAACCCCTGCGAGGCCCGTCCTCCCAGGGGTTTTTTGCGTCCGGGCGTGCATCGTCTCGTGATCGTCTCGCGCCCGGGGAGATCGGGCGGCACACGGGCGTGTCAATGGGAAGGCGAGGCCGATGGAATGCGGTCCATGGATTCCTCCACCGCATCCCATCCTCCTCAGGAGACGCCCATGAAGTGGTACCTGTCCGTCCTTGGCGCGCTGGCCGTCTGGCGCCTCACCCACCTGCTGCACGTGCAAGCCGGCCCGCGCCGCGTGCTGGAGAACTTGCGGCGCTGGGCCGGCGAGGGCTCGTCRCTCGCCTGCTTCTACTGCCTGAGCCTGTGGGTCTCGGTGCCGGTCGCGCTGGTGATCGGGCAGGACTGGCTCGAGCAGGTGCTGCTGTGGCTCGCGTTGTCGACCACCGCGATCGCACTCGACCTGCTGCTCGACCTGATCAGCCGCAGCACCGCGCCGCCGGCCCACCTGCAGCTGCTGACGCCGTCGCAGATGGCGCAGGCGATGGCGGCCCGCTACTTCGACGAGCAGGCCGCGGATGAAACGCCGGAGCCGCTGTTCACGCGCGGCCCGGCGCGGACCCACTGAGCGGAGGCCTGCATGCTGCCGTCGATCAAACGCCGCCTGGCCGCGCTCGGGCCGGTTGCCATCCCGTTCGCCGACACCACGCCGGGCATCTGGCTGCTGGAGACGCAACGGCCGGTGCCGGCCAAGGAAGCCGCGGCCGCCCCTACACTGCACGCGCCCCGCATCAACACCCCGAGCCCATGGCCTGGAACGGTCGCCTGCAACTCCACTACCGCCACGACGCCGGCCGCTGCGTCGTCCACGACCGACACAGCGGGCCGCTGCGCATCCTGCAAAGCCTCTACCCCGAAGGCCCCGGGATCTGCCACAACGTGCTGGTGCACCCGCCTGGCGGCATCGTCGGCGGGGATGTGCTGGCGATAGAAGCCACGCTCGACGCCGGCGCCCACGCGCTGATCACGACGCCGGGCGCGACGCGCTTCTACCGCAGCCTCGGCGAGACCGCGGTGCAGAGCCTGACGGCCCGCGTGGCCGGTGGTGCACGCCTGGAATGGCTGCCGCTGGAGACGCTGTGCTACCGGCGCACGCTGGCCGAGAACCGCATGCGCTTCGAGCTGGAACCCGGTGCCGAGATGATCGGCTGGGACGTGCTGGCGCTCGGGCTGCCGGCCAGCGGCGAGCTGTTCGACGCGGGCCGCTACACGCAGCAGATCGAGCTGCCGGGCGTGTGGCTGGAACGGGGGACGGTCGATGGCGAGGATCGGCTGCTGCTCGATTCGCCGGTGGGCTTTGCGGGGCACAGCGTGCTCGCGACGATGTGGTTCGCGGGTGGCTCTGCCTTGGCGGGCGCGCGGCGCGAGGCGCTGATCGATGCGGCGCGCGAGCAGCTCGAGGCGCACGCGCTGCGCGCCACCGCCGGTGCGACGTCGCCGCATGACGAGCTGGTCATGCTGCGCGTGCTGGCGCATCGCGTCGAGCCGGCGATGGAATTGCTGACGAGTGTGTGGAAACGCTGGCGGGATGTCGCGTGGGGCTTGCCGGCGCAGGTGCCGCGGGTATGGCGGACGTAGTCGGGACTTCAGCCCTTTGGACTCGTCGGCTGCTTCGAAAGTATGGGTGGCTTGGCCCTGCCGCGTCGCTCTGATGCTGCACCCATCACTATCGAAAACATCTGGGTTGGAGACATTTCGGAGCTATAAACCTCCGGATGATTGGAAATGAATTCAACCACGTAGCGCTTCGCTTCTGACAGATCGAGTTGCCTGTCGAGTCTGAGAATCGGATCAACGCGCAAGTATGTTCCGGCAAAGCCGGGACGCCATCCAAAGATTCCCGCGCGCCCCATGGTGCGGACATCAACGACTCTGAACAGATCCAAGTTGGAATCCAGGATCTTGACTGTATGGAGACTACCTTGTTGCAGGTAATCCGTCTTTGCCGTACGCAGCGGCTCAATGCTTTGAAGATGCCATGCCCATCTTTGATCATGACCCCAAGCTGGCCAACGAGGCTGTGGACTATTGGCATTCACAGTCATCTTCCTTGTGGTTTGGCGCCGGAACGGCCGTGCCTGCGCCAATCTCCAAACCCTTTGCCCATCCTGGCGTTCCTTGCCACCAGCGCATGAAAGCGCCAGACCTTGCTCCGCCGGGCGCGTTCCCGTGAATCAGTTCGTGAGTCGACCTCGGAATRGGATTGAGATTCCATGGCTGACTTTTTATTGCATCGGGCACCCTATTTTTCGATAGCGCTGTTTTGCTCAATGGCCCCTCAAAAACCATCCGCGGCCAAAACTAATGCCCTGCGCAACTTCTGAAGCCGACAAAAACCACTACCACCACAACCGGCAATATCCATATCGCCGCTGATACAGCGACCTTCTTCAGATTCAATGACTCCATCCAATCGATTTGCTTGGTGGCAAGCTCAACTCTCTCGATCGGCAAGCTTACCGAGCCAGATTCCTCAATTTCTCTTCCTAGTCTTTGCAGCTCCTCCCACGACGCCGATACGTCTTCATTACCAAATTCATTGGACTGGACTATGAAATTCGTGGATAAGACCAGACTTTGCGCCTTCTCGACACGAGAGGTCGGATGCCTACCGCAGTTTGCACATACGTCGAGGAAGCCAATCTTCGGACTTCCGCAGTGAAAGCAAATGGCTGAAAAAGTCATTTTCTGCACTCACATTCTTCCGTGGCTGCATCAGCAAGTTGCTTGCCGGCAACGAAGCCGGCGCCGGCCGTCAATGGAATCATTGACGACACTGCGCGTCTTGCCCACCCTTGGGCGATCGGATTCATCCAGCCCCCCATTCCTATTGCATGATTCAGCGCAGCAGGAATTTCCACAAGATTCAATCCTGAGTTTGCCATTCCGCGCACTAGCGGCCCCGCCACTTTGGCTCTGGCTTGCGAAATCAGCCAGTGATCCAAATTACCGACGCCATACCACTGATTGAAGGCTCCGCCCATCATTCTCCAGTACGGCCCAGAGAAAGCTCGAAAATTGGAATTAAAGAATGTCTTCGCGAGCAAGCCATTCGCTGCGTACCTACCCACGATGCCTAGCCCTGCGCTGGACACTGCGGCAACACCCACCTGCGCCAAGTTCACACACTTCAGATTCCCGCCGTTTTCATAGAGTTGCACTGCTAGGTCTATGGCACCGCCAACTACTGCTGCAATGCACCAAGGGCATTCGCCTGTCGGGTCAACAAAGCTGAGCGGGTTACCCTCGACGTAGGCATAGGTGTTGATGCCGCCTTGTAGCCCAATCGGGTCACTTTGCTGGTAGGAACCTCCATGAGGGGTGTAGAACCGGAAGTGGTTGTACCAAAGCCCGCTCTCCGCATCCGCATACTGCCCCGGGAAGCGCAGGTTCTGTGTGAAGGTCCCGAGCCCATCGGGATTCGTCTCCGGCGCCGTCGTGCCGAACGGCTCGGCCAGCCAGCGCCAGCGCTTGGCTCCAGTCTGATCGACGACGATGCGCGGCGCATTCAGGTGATCGGCGTGGATGTAGTAGATGAGCGGCGGGCCGCTCGCGTTGCCCGGGTCCGGCGTGAACATCGCCACCGGGATGTTGTCCAGCCATACGTATTCGCGCAGCGCCTTGCCGGTCTGGTCGTATTCCCCGAGCAACTGGCCTTCGAGGTCGTACACAAAGATCACCGTCTCACCCGTGCTCGTCACCTTGCGGATGCGTCGGCGCTCGGCGTCGTAGTCGTAGCTGCCGGTCACACCCGCCTTCGTGATGCTCGCGATCGAGCCGTTCAGCCCGTAGACCGCCATGTAGTTCGTGCTGTCGCTGGTCGTGTTGCCGGCGTTGTCGTAGCCGAAGCTGCGGGCCGGGTTCGTGATGCTCGTCAGCCGGTTGCTCGTCGCCTCGGTCGTGTAGGTGCTCGGGCTACCGTTCAG
>NZ_JBFUGW010000026.1:0-38663 GCF_056402735.1 Rhizobacter sp. P3_C12 | reverse complement strand
GCGCGGGCCGGGCGGCCGGCCCGGCGGGCGCGCATCGGGCGGCGGGCGCCGCGGCTGTTGCTGGGCTTGCTGTGCCGCTTCGGCGCGGGCGATCTCGAGCAGGCCGTCGAGCTCTTCCTCGGCCACCTGCTTCAGCACGCAGAAGTTCGCGCGCGTCAGCGTGGTGCGTTCGTAGTCGAACAGCAGCCCGGCCCGGTTGCGGCGCTGCTGGTCTTCGAGCTCGCGGCGCGACTGCAGGCTGACGCCTCGCCGCGTCAGCTCGTCGACGGCGATCTGGCGGTGCTCGTCGCTGATCTCGCCGCCGGGCTTGCCGTCCAGGTCGAAGCGCTGGCGGCCGCGCGCCACCGACAGCAGGTACGAGGTGCTGCCGGTGTAGCGGCGGAAGAACGCCGTCAGCACCTGCTTGCTGAACACCCCCGGCGCGCGTGCCTCGATGTCGACGTGGGTGCGCAGCTTCAGCGGCTTCGGCGGGCCGTCGAACAGCGCCGGGAAGCGCTGGCGCAGCTCCTGCGCGCAGGCCGCGGGGCTCATGCCCGGCGCTTTGGCGGGCGCCTTCGAGGGCGCATCGGCGGCCACATCGGCGGCCACATCAGCGGCCACATCAGCGGCCACATCAGCGGCCACATCAGCGGCCACCTCGGCCGGCACCTCGGTCGTCGCTGCAAGGGCGGCCTCGACAGGCGTGTCGGCCGCAGGCGCGTCACCAGCGAGCGTGTCGTCGACAGGCAGTTCGGTGGCGGGCGTGGCCGGTGAAGGAGGCGTTGAACTCATGGGGAAGCGACAAGCGGGAAAGGAGGGGATTGTGCCGCCGAGCGGCAAAGTCGGTGTGTCAGGGTGCGACCGCTCAGCGCCGCGTGCGGTGGCGCACCTGCGCGAGCGGCCGCTTGCCCTTCAGCTGGCGCTCGATGCCGTCGTTCAGCTGGCTGCGCAGCGCGGTCACCTCGTCGACCTTGCCGTAGACGCCGGGGAAGCGCAGGTCCAGCCACAGCCACAGCGTGCACGAGCGCAGCGCCTGCTCCATGCGGTCGAGCCGGCTGTGGCCGTCCACGTCCTGCAGGAACCACGGCGAGCCGGCGCGGCCGGTCAGCGCATGGCTGCTGCTCCAGTCGAGGAACTCCTGCACCTGCGAGACGGTGCGCGTGTCCACCGGCGCCTGCGCGTAGATGAAACGCTCCTTCAGCGTGAGCTTCGCGGCGCTGCGGTCGAGCTGCTCGGCCAGCTCCAGCATCTGCTCCAGCTCGGCCACCGCGAAGTGTGCGTTGTCGAGCTTCAGCTGGTCCATGAAGACGCCCAGCACCTCGCGCAGCTGCGTCTTGCGCAGGCGCGAGGCGATGGTGTCGACGTGCCAGCCGTTCGGCGCCACCGGCGCCTTGAAGTCGCGTGGCGCCCGCGGCGTGCGCGGCAGGCGCTCCTTCAGCATGCGCAAGGCCTGCGGCTCGGCCTCTTTCAGCACGCCGACGAAGCCCTCTTCGTGCATGCCGAAGCGGCCGGCGCGGCCACCGATCTGGTGCACCTCGGATTCGTCGAGCGGCCGGTCGCCCTGGCCGTCGAACTTGCTCATCGTGCTGAACAGCACGCGGCGGATCGGCAGGTTCAGCCCCATGCCGATCGCGTCGGTGGCGACCAGCACATGCGATTCGCCCAGCGCGAAGCGCTCGGCCTCGCGCCGCCGCACCTCGGGCGGCAGCGCGCCGTAGATCACCGACACCGGGTGGCCGCCGGCGGCGATCTGGTCGCGCAGCGTCAGCACGTCGCGCCGGCTGAACGCCACCACCGCATCGCCCTTGGTCAGCGCGCCGATCGGCACCGGTGCCTCGATCAGCTGCACATGCTGCTTGCGCTCGAAGTGCCGCACGCTGCAGCGCTCGCCGCACAGGCCCAGCAGGTTCTCGATCGCCGGCACCGCATAGGCCGAGCAGATGATGATCACCTCGCTGGCCGGCACCGCGACGATCGCCTGCGTCCACGCCCAGCCGCGGTACGGGTCGAAGATCATCTGGGCTTCGTCGATCACCGCGACATCGACCACCTTGTTGGTGCTCACCATCTCGATGGTGCTCGACACCAGCCCGGCGCCTTCGGCCGGCACGTTCTCCTCACCGGTCAGCAGCGAGCAGGCCACGCCGCGGCCGACCAGCCGGTCGCGGCCCTCGAGCGCCAGCAGGCGCAGCGGCGCCAGGTAGGCGCCGTCGTGCGCCTGCGCCAGCTGCTCGAACGCGGCGTAGGTCTTGCCGCTGTTGGGCGGGCCGACGTAGAGCGTCACGTTGCGCTGCAGGCGGCGCGCCTTCACGAAGGTGTCGGGGTAGCCCTGGAACGCGAGTTCGCTGTTCAGGCCGGCCAGCGTGTCGAGCTCGGCCACCTGGTGTTCCCAGCGCTCCTGGGCACGCACGCAGGCGGCCCGCAGGTCGGCCACCGGCTGCGGTGTTGCGCATTCGGCCAGCAGGCGCGGCAGCAGCATGTCGAGGTGGCGCGGGTTGTGCGCGCGGCTGCGCTGCACCAGCGCCTCGAGCGCGGCCTGCACCTCGCCGGCATGCGGCCAGGGTTGGATGGGGCCGAGCGCGGCCAGCAAAGCGGCCTTGTCGCCATCGCGGAAGAACGCCCACACCGGCTCCGATGCGATCGGGATGCGGAACATCACCGGCACGCGCCAGTTCACCTCGGCCAGCTGCAGCGGCTGGCTGATCAGGCGCGTCCAGCGGCCGGATTCGCGCACGATGCCCAACGCATCGAGCGCGGCCGTGCGGTCCAGCATCACGGTGCGCACCTCGGGGCCGTTGCCGACGGCGTCGAGGTGCTGCAGCGCCGCGTCCATCACGTCGGGCGCGATCCAGCGGCTCGGCCGGGCGCCGGCCACCGCCTTCTGCAGCAGCACGAGGCCGAGCTTGTCGAGGCGCTCGTCCAGCCCCGAGGCGTGCTCGTCGAAATAGTCGGCGGGCTTGACCACCTGCGGCAGCGCGTAGGCGGCCTGGCGGATGCGAGCGAGCTGCTCGGGCGAGACGTGCGCAGGCACGCGCGCCGCATGGCGCGGGTTGGGAAGATTCACGGTGGGGGAGGCACTCACGGACAGGGGATACAGCACGGACTAGCGCACGTACGACGACAGGAAAGCCCCAGGACTCTAACCGGTGCATGCCCTTGCGCCGAACGGGGCCGATTCGGCTATTCAACAATCGGGCCATGAATCACAGACTCTCGGTCCCGAAGGACAAGCTCAAGTTCGTGTTGCTCGAGGGCATCCATGCCTCGGCCGTCGACGTGCTGAAGCGCGACGGCTACACGCAGGTCGCCACGCACGCGAAGGCGCTGGCCGGCGCTGCGCTGCACGATGCGATCGCCGATGCGCACTTCCTCGGCATCCGCTCGCGCACCCAGCTGACGGCCGAGGTGCTGAAGGCCGCGCCCAAGCTCGCCGCGGTCGGCTGCTTCTGCATCGGCACCAACCAGGTCGACCTGCGCGCCGCAATGGACCTGGGCGTGCCGGTCTTCAACGCGCCGTTCTCGAACACCCGCAGCGTGGCCGAGCTGGTGCTGGCCGAGGTCATCATGCTGATGCGCGGCATCCCGGCGAAGAACGCGATCCTGCACCGCAACGGCTGGACCAAGAGCGCCGAGAACTCGTTCGAAGTGCGCGGCAAGACGCTGGGCATCGTCGGCTACGGCCACATCGGCACGCAGATCGGCGTGCTGGCCGAGCAGCTCGGCATGGCCGTGGTGTTCCACGACATCGAGGCCAAGCTGCCGCTCGGCAATGCCCGTGCGATGGACAGCCTCGACGAGGTGCTGGGCACGTCGGACGTGGTCACGCTGCACCTGCCGGAGCTGCCGTCGACCAAGGGCCTGATCGGGCGCGCGCAGATCCGCGCGATGAAGCGCGGCGCGCACCTGATCAATGCCTCGCGCGGCACGGTGGTCGACATCGATGCGCTGGCCGAGGCGCTGCGCGACGGCCACCTGCTCGGCGCGGCGATCGACGTGTTCCCCGAGGAACCGCAGGGCAACGACGCGCGCTTCGAATCGCCGCTGGTCGGCATGGACAACGTGATCCTGACGCCGCACATCGGCGGCTCGACGCTGGAGGCGCAGGCCAACATCGGCAAGGAAGTGGCGGCCAAGCTGGTGCGCTACAGCAACAACGGCTCGACGACGTCGGCGGTCAATTTCCCCGAGGTGGCGCTGCCCGAGCACACCGGGCGCAGCCGATTGCTGCACATCCACCGCAACGTGCCGGGCGTGATCGCGCGCGTGAACGAGCGGCTGTCGAAGGCCGGCATCAATGTCGCGGCGCAGTACCTGAGCACGCGCGACGAGGTGGGCTACGTCGTGATCGACGTCGACACCGCGGCGCCGGAGGCGGCGCTGGCCGACCTGGCGTCGCTGCCGGACACGATCCGGTGCCGGTTGCTGTATTGAGCGGCGCCCGGGCTCACGCCGGGCTCGCGAGCTTCAGCCCGACGATGCCGGCCACGATCAGCGCGAGGCTGGCCAGCCTCGCCGCGGAGGCCGGCTCGCCGAACAGCACGATGCCGAGGATCGCGGTGCCGACCGCGCCGACGCCGACCCACACCGCGTAGGCCGTGCCGACCGGCAGCGACTTCATCGCGTAGCCGAGCAGGCACACGCTGATGACCATCGCCGCCACGGTGCCGATGCTCGGCCACAGGCGTGTGAAACCCTCGGTGTACTTCAGGCCGATCGCCCAGCCGATCTCGAACAGGCCGGCGGCCACCAGGATCACCCAGTTCATCGCGAATCCTCGTCAGTGGGGAAGCCCTGGGTTGTACCAGCCTGGGCGCCGCCTTGCAGGGCGATCCGCCGGAGGTGGTAAAACCTCGGCTCTTTCAACCCATTGGAGATTGGCATGAGCGCCGACAAGGACCGCGGAATCCGCCGTGAGAAGCAAAAGCGTGCGAAGGACGCGAAGAAACAGGCGCGCCTGGCGCGTGAGGCTGTCGTGCAAGCGGCAAGCACCGCAAAGCCGGCCGGCAAGAAGGCAGCCGCCTGATCGCGTTCTGAACGGCGTGGGGGCGACGACGGCCGCCGAGGCCTGTTCTCACCAGGCGGCTTCGTCCACGTCGCCCTTCACCACGCGGCGGATCACCTCGGCCGAGAAACCCCGGCCCGCGAGAAACCGCTGCTGCTTCGCGCGGCCGGCCGGATCGCTGGCCGCGGCCCCGAACTTGCGCACCCACACCTCGTGGGCACGTGCCAGCTCGGTTTCTTTCAGGCGCTGCGCCTGGTCGGCGTCCAGCGTGACGCCGTGCTGCGCCAGCTCCTGGCGGATGCGCAGGTTGCCGTAGCGCGATTCGCGCACATGCACCCGGCTCTCGACGAAGCGCTGCTCGCTGAAGTAGCCCTTGTCCTGCAGCCAGGCCAGCACGTCGTCGACCTGCTGGTCGGCATCGTCCGGCAGCGGCGCATCGTCAGCACGCAGGTGCTGCAGCAGCTTGCGCCGCAGCTCCTGCCGGCTGTGCTCGCGCTGCGACAGCAGCTGCACGCCGCGCCCGCGCAGCGAGAGCCGCTGCCGCATCGCCAAGCCGCTCGCCGGCAGACTTATTCGCCGCGGGCTTCCTTCGGCTCCTTGGGCGCCTTCTTGGCCGGCTTGGCCTCACCGGCCTCAGCCGCCTGCGCGGCACCGCCGGCGGTCGGCAGCAACGGGATGCCCATCGCCTCGCGCACCTTGTTCTCGATCTCGACCGACAGGTCGGGGTTCTCGCGCAGGAATTCGCGGGCGTTGTCCTTGCCCTGGCCGATCTTCTCGCCGTTGTAGGCGTACCAGGCACCGGACTTCTCGAGCACCTTGGCCTCGACGCCCATGTCGATCACCTCGCCTTCGCGGCTGATGCCCTGGCCGTAGAGGATGTCGAACTCGGCGGTCTTGAAGGGCGGCGACACCTTGTTCTTGACGACCTTGACCTTGGTCTCGTTGCCGATGACTTCTTCGCCCTTCTTGATGCTGCCGATGCGGCGGATGTCGAGCCGCACCGAGGCGTAGAACTTCAGCGCATTGCCGCCGGTGGTGGTTTCGGGGCTGCCGAACATCACGCCGATCTTCATGCGGATCTGGTTGATGAAGATGACCATCGTGTTGGTCTTCTTGATGGTGCCGGTGAGCTTGCGCAGCGCCTGGCTCATCAGGCGGGCCTGCAGGCCGGGCAGCGAATCGCCCATCTCGCCTTCGATTTCGGCCTTCGGCGTGAGTGCTGCGACCGAGTCGATCACCACCAGGTCGACCGAGCCGGAGCGCACCAGCGCGTCGACGATCTCGAGCGCCTGCTCGCCGGTGTCGGGCTGGCTGATCAGCAGCTCCTGCAGGTTGACGCCCAGCTTCTGGGCGTAGGCGGTATCGAGCGCGTGCTCGGCGTCGATGAAGGCGCAGGTGCCGCCGAGCTTCTGCATTTCAGAAATGACCTGCAGCGTCAGCGTGGTCTTGCCCGACGATTCGGGGCCGTAGATCTCGACCACCCGTCCGCGCGGCAGGCCACCGACGCCCAGCGCGGCATCGAGGCCCAGCGAACCGGTGGAGACGACCTCGATGTCTTCGATCACCTCGCCTTCGCCGAGCCGCATGATCGAGCCCTTGCCGAACTGCTTTTCGATCTGCGCCAGCGCAGCTTGCAGGGCCTTGGCCTTTTCGGTGTTGAGGGTGGCGGCTTTGACGGGGGCATCCATGGGGCGATCTCCTAGAGTTGCGCGGATTATGGCAAAGGCTGGATGTTTGTACAGTCTTTTCTCGTGCCGGATCTCGAATCCCTGCGGGGCCACTCCCTACAATCCCGCAGCGGCCGGGTGACGAGCCGCACAGGAGGCAGCCATGCGCGTGTTGATCGCCGAAGACGACCAGGTGTTGGCCGACGGGCTGCTGCGCTCGCTGCGCAACGGCGGCTATGCCGTCGACCATGTCGCGAGCGGCACCGAGGCCGACGCCGCCTTGTCGGCCCATGAGTTCGACCTGCTGATCCTCGACCTGGGCCTGCCGAAGCTGCACGGGCTGGAGGTGCTGCGCAAGCTGCGCGCCCGCGGCTCGGCGGTGCCGGTGCTGATCCTGACCGCGGCCGACAGCGTCGAGCAGCGCGTGCAGGGCCTCGACCTGGGGGCCGATGACTACATGGCCAAGCCGTTCTCGCTGCAGGAGCTCGAGGCCCGCGTGCGTGCGCTGACGCGGCGCGGCCTGGGCACCGCGTCGAGCGTGATCCGCCACGGCCCGCTGACCTTCGACGCGACCGGCCGCGTCGCCTACCTGAACGACCAGATGGTCGAGCTGTCGGCGCGCGAGCTGAGCCTGCTCGAGGTGCTGCTGCAGCGCGCCGGCCGGCTGGTCAGCAAGGACCAGCTGGTCGAGCGGTTGTGCGAATGGGGCGAGGAGGTCAGCAACAACGCGATCGAGGTCTACATCCACCGGCTGCGCAAGAAGATCGAGCAGGGCCCGGTGCGCATCGCCACCGTGCGCGGCCTCGGCTACTGCCTGGAGAAGATCGCGGCTTGAAAGAGCAACGGTCCCTGTTCGGCGAGATCCTCGACTGGATGCTCGCGCCGCTGCTGCTGCTGTGGCCGATGAGCGTCGTGCTGACCTGGCTGGTCGCGCAGGGCATCGCCAACAAGCCGTTCGACCGCCAGCTCGGCGAGATGGCCCGCGTGCTGTCGCAGCAGGTCACGGTGCAGGATGCCGGCGGCGGCACGCTGCCGTCGGCCAGCTTCGCGCTGCCGGCGAGCGCTGCCGAGCTGCTGCACACCGACGAGACCGACACCCTGTACTACCAGGTGCTCGGCCTCGACGGCCAGTACCTGAGCGGCGAGCGGGCGCTGCCGATGCCCAACGACGAGGAGCGCGCCGCGCCCGGCGTGGTGCGCTTCCGCGACGACGAGATCAACCGCGAGCCGGTGCGCATCGCCTATGTGCGCATCGGCCTGCCGGGCGGTGTGGCGGGCGGCATCGAGCCGCCGATCGTGCAGGTGGCCGAGACGCTGGGCAAGCGCTCGCGCCTGGCCACCGAGATCATCAAGGGCGTGATGCTGCCGCAGTTCGTGATCCTGCCGCTCGCGGTGCTGCTGGTGTGGCTGGCGCTGGCGCGCGGCATCGCACCGCTGAACGAGCTGCAGCAGCGCATCCGCCGCCGCGAGAGCCACGACCTGAGCCCGATCGACGAGCGCGACGCGCCCGAGGAGGTGTCGCCGCTGGTGCGCGCCATCAACGACCTGCTGACCCGGCTCGACCGCAGCATCGGCACGCAGAAGCACTTTCTCGCCGACGCGGCGCACCAGCTGAAGACGCCGCTGGCCGGGCTGCGCACGCAGGCCGAGCTGGCGCAGCGCGAGATCGACGCCGGCGAGCGCGATCCGCAGGCGCTGAAGAAGTCGCTGCAGCAGATCGCCCGTGCCAGCCAGCGTGCGGCGCGCATGGTCAACCAGCTGCTCGCGATGGCGCGCGCCGAGGACGCCTCGCAGGCGCTGCAGCGGCAGCCAGTCAACCTGGCGCGGCTGGCCGCCGAGGCGGTGCGCGATTTCGTGCCGCGCGCGCTGGAGAAGCGCATCGACCTGGGCTACGAGGGACCGGACAGCGGTGCGGCCAAGGGCCAGGCCGGCCTGTCGATCGCCGGCCAGCCGGTGCTGCTGCGCGAGCTGATCCGCAACCTGGTCGACAACGCGCTGCAGTACACGCCCGAAGGCGGCACGGTCACGGTGCGGGCGGTCGACGACCCGTTCGGCCAGGTGGTGGTGGTGCAGGTGGAGGATTCCGGCCCCGGCATCCCGGCGGCCGAGCGCGACAAGGTGTTCCAGCCGTTCTACCGCTCGCTGGGCACCAATGTCGACGGCTCCGGCCTGGGCCTCGCGATCGTGCGCGAGATCGCGCAGCAGCACGATGCCGAGATCACGCTGGAAGACGCCAACCTGCGGCACCGCCCGGGCTTGAGCGACCAGGGCGGCGTGGCGTTCGGGCCGGGCGCGCGCTTCACGGTGCGCTTCCCGGTGGGCGCCGGCACCGGCACGGTGACCGACGGAAACACCGGCGAATCCCATCCGACTTAGACTGCCCCGGGTTAACCCGAGGTATATCCCGATGGCAGTACACGAAACACACGCTCCCGCTTCGCTCGGCCTTGACCTGGCGCTGCAGGGTGGCGGCTCACACGGCGCGTTCACCTGGGGCGTGCTCGACCGGCTGCTCGAGGACGACGGGCTGCACTTCAGCGGCGTCTCGGGCACCAGCGCCGGCGCGTTGAACGCCGCGGTGATGGCGAGCGGCTTCCGCAAGGGCGGCCGCGAGGGTGCCCGCGAGGCGCTCGCCGAGTTCTGGCGCGACGTGAGCCGCTCCGGCTCGATCTTCTCGCCGTTCTCGGCCGGCCAGGCGCATGCGCTGAACGACAACTTCAAGCTCGACAAGCTGCCCGGCTACCAGTGGATGAGCTCGTTCTTCCGCTCGTTCAGCCCGTACGAATTCAACCCGCTCAACCTGAACCCGCTGCGCGACGTGCTGCGCCGCCATGTCGACGAGGATGCGGTGCACGCGAGCGGGCTGCGGCTGTTCATCACCGCCACCAGCGTGACGACCGGCCAGGCGCGGGTGTTCACCGGCCGCGACATCACGGTCGACGTGCTGCTCGCATCGGCCTGCCTGCCGTTCCTGTTCCAGGCGGTGCAGATCGACGGCGAGCCCTACTGGGACGGCGGCTACACCGGCAACCCGGCGATCTACCCGCTGATCTACCAGACGGCGGCGCTCGACATCCTGCTGGTGCGCATCAACCCGCTGGTGCGCGAGGGCACGCCGACGCGCAGCGAGGAGATCATGGACCGGCTCAGCGAGATCACGTTCAACGCGAGCCTGATGTCGGAGATGCGCGCGATCTCGTTCGTCTCGCGGCTGGTGCGCGAGGGCAAGCTGGACCCGGGGCGCTACAAGGACCTGCGGCTGCACATGGTGGCCGACGACGACGGGCTCGGCCCCTATGGCGCGAACAGCAAGTTCAACACCGACCGGGCCTTCCTCGAAGAGCTGTTCGCGCTCGGGCGCGCGGCGGCGACGGGCTGGCTGAAGCAGCACCGGGCCGACATCGGCGTCAAGTCGACGCTCGATGTCGACCGCGAGTTCCTGCACGGACCGAAGAAGCACAAGCGCGCCTGAGTCAAAGAGCAGAGCAAGATCGGACAGCCGCCGCAACCGATTGCGGCGATCATTGCGGTTTCGCGCCGATCGCTTCATGTCCGCCTCCACGCACGCTGCTCCCCTGCCCCGCCCGAGCCTGGTCGCGCTCACCTGGCCGCTGCTGGCCGAGCTGGTGCTCGGGCTGCTGGTCGGCCTGACGGGGCTGTGGCTCGCATCGCGGCAATCGGACAGCGCCTCCGGCGCGTTCGCGCTCGCGAACAACGTGCAGGCCTCGTTCTTCCTGCTGTTCCGCATCATCAGCATGGGCGTCAGCGTGGTGATCACGCAGAACCTGGGCGCGGGCAACCGGCTCGGTGCCGACCAGACCGCGCGCGCCTCGCTCGGCGCGAGCACCTGGCTGGGCCTGGGTGCCGGGCTGGTGGTGGCGACCTGCGCGAACCCGCTGCTCGCCCTGCTGAACGCGCCGGCCGACGTGCTGCCGATCGCCGGCCCCTACCTGCGCGTGCTGGCCGTCGCACTGGTGCTGGATGCGTTCAATGCCAGCATGTCGTCGGTGATGCGGGCGCACCTGCATGCACGCGACACGCTGATGAACATGCTGGCGATGCACAGCCTGCACCTGCTGATCTGCACGCCGCTGATGACCGGCTTCGGGCCGGTGCCGGGGCTCGGGCTGCCGGGCTTCGCGCTCGCGATGGCGCTGAGCCGTGCGTTCGGCATCGCCTTCCACCTGTGGCTGTGGCAGCGCCGGCTCGACCTGGTGCCGACCGCGCGCGACTGGTGGGTGATGCGCTGGCGCCGCCTCGGCCCGGTGCTGCACATCGGCCTGCCGGGCGCGGCCGAGAACGTGGCCTACCGGCTCGCGCTGCTGGTGACGATCGCGCTGGTGGCGCGCATGGGCGCGGCCGAGCTCGCGACGCACAGCTACACGATGCAGATCATGTACTTCATCCTGGTGTTCGGCCTCGCGATCGGCTTCGCCAGCGAGATCCTGGTCGGCCACCTGATCGGTGCCGGCCAGCTGCATGCGGCGCACCGGCTGGTGCGCAAGAGCCTGCGCTGGGGGCTGGTGGTGTCGACCAGCCTCGCGCTGGTCGGCGCGCTGACGGCCCGCTGGACGATGCAGCTCTTCACCCACGATCCGCACATCATCCAGGCGGCGACGACGCTGCTGTGGATCACGGTGCTGCTGGAGCCGGGGCGCACCTTCAACCTGGTCGTGATCAACGCGCTGCGCGCGACCGGCGACGCCAAGTTCCCGGTGATGGCCGGCGCCGCGTCGATGGTGTTCGTGATGGCCGGCGGCGCCTGGCTGCTGGGCGTGTACTTCGGGCTCGGGCTGGTCGGCGTGTGGATCGCGTACGCGGCCGACGAGTGGCTGCGCGGGCTGACGATGGCGGCGCGCTGGTACCGGCACGGCTGGGTGCCGTCGGCGCGCGCGACGCATCGGCGCGTGGTGCGACAAAGACACGGATTGGCCACCGCGTAGCCCGGATGCCAATCCGGGTCACCTCTGCACAGGCATGCACAGCTCGCAGATGACGACAGGCCCCTGGGCGGGCAGAGGCTGCCCCACCGGATAGATCTCGAAGAACGGCGTGTCGCCGACCAACAACCCCGAGGTCGGCAGCCAGTCGTTGAGCAACTGCCGCCAGGCGTGCTGCATCAGCGGGCCGGGGCCGTCGTAGCTCAGGCACGCGTGCAGCCCGCCGGCCACCCGCTTGCGCGACACCGGCCCGCTGATCGGCTCGTGCCAGTTCGGCGGCAGCACCACGCAGGCATCGAAGCGGCAACGCGACACCGGCGCGATGTCCGGATCGTCCAGCCCCATGCCCAGGCGCAGCTGCCCGGCCAACCCCAGCGCCGCGATGTACGGCGTGAACGCGACCCAGGCCGGCGACACCACCGTGTCGTAGCGGCCTTGCGCGCGCCAGTACAGTACCTCGCGCTCGGGCAGCTGCTTGAGCACGATCGTGTAGCGTGGGCCCGCCGGCGCGGGCCGCGTGCGCACCATGCGCTGGCGCCGCTCCCACAGCAGCTGCCCGCCGCGCCGCCAGGCGGTCGGCGTCATGCCGAAGTGCAGCTTGAAGGCGCGCGAGAACGCCTCGCCCGATTCGAAGCCGACCGCGAACGCGATCGTCGTGATGCTGTCGCGCGGCGCATGCCGCAGGCGCCCGCCGGCAGTCTCGAGCCGGCGCCGGCGCACGAAGTCGAGCAGCGTCTCGCCGGTCCAGGCGCGGAACACGCGGTGGAAGTGGAAGGGCGAGAACGCGGCCACGTCGGCCAGCGTCTCGAGCCGCAGGTCGTCGGCCAGGTGCGCATCGATGTGGTCGAGCACGCGGTTCATGCGCCGCAGGTGCGCCTCGGGTGCGTCGGGCGCTTTGGAAGAAGGTCGGCGTCGGGTGGTCAACGTGCTTGCCGCAGCAGTTCGAACACGCTGGCGTCGTCCAGCCCGGCGAAGCCGCGCTCGCAGGCCCGCGCGAACAGCGCGGCCGCCGCCTCGCCGAGCGTGGTGGCCGCGCCCGCCTGGCGCGCCACGCCGAGCGCCAGGTGCGTGTCCTTGTTCAGCAATCGGGTGTGCGCCCGCGGCAGGTAGTCGCCGCGCAGCGCGCGGTGCAGCCGGTCGCTGCCGATCCAGCTCTGGCCGCTCGACTGCTCGACCACGTCGAGCGTGCGCCCCACGTCCAGCCCCATGCGTTCGGCCAGCGCCATCGCCTCGGCCGCGCCGGCCAGGTTGATGCCGGCCAGCAGGTTGTTGACGAGCTTGGTGCGCGCACCGTCGCCCGGCCGCTCGCTGATGCGGAACACGCGCGACGACAGTGCGCCGAGCAGCCCGCCGAGCCGTTCGATCGCATCGCCGGGGCCGGCCAGCATCAGGCTCATGCTGCCGGCGCGGGCGCGATCGGGGCCGCCGGACATCGGCGCGTCGATGCAGGCGATGCCCTGCCGGTGCAGCCCGGCGGCGAAGCGCTCGACATCGGCCGGCGCGATGGTCGGGCACAGCAGCACGGTGCTGCCGCGGGCCAGGCCGCGCGCCGCGCCGTGGGCGCCGAACAGCACCGCCTCGGTCTGCACCGCATCGACGACGGCGATGATCAAGACCTCGCACGAGGCCGCCACGCCGGACGGCGTCGCGCAGGCCATCGCGCCGAAGCCCACCGCCAGCGCCTCGCAGCGGTCGTCGATGTCGTGCACCGCCACCGGCCAGCCGAGCGACAGCAGGCGGGCTGCGATCGCGCCGCCCATGTTGCCGACGCCGACGATGCCGACGCGGGATCTGGCTGAAGAAGCTCCGACTGCGTCTGCGGGGTGTTGCAGGCTCATGGAAGTCGTCCGTGGGTGTCGGCGAGGCGCACAGCTTAGCGCCTGCGGACGCCTTCAACGCCGTCTCAGCGTTGCATCATCCGCCGGCTCTTCGAGATCGACATCAGGATCCCGAGCCCGAGCCCGAGCGTCAGCATCGCGGTGCCGCCGTAGCTGATGAACGGCAGCGGCACGCCCACCACCGGCAGGATGCCGCTGACCATGCCCATGTTGACGAACGCGTAGGTGAACCAGCTCAGCGTCACCGCGCCGGCCAGCAGCCGGGTGAACACCGTCGGCGCATCGGCCGCGATGACCAGCCCGCGGAAGATCAGGAACGTGAAGCCGAGGATCAGCGACACGCAGCCGACCAGCCCGAACTCCTCGGAGAAGGCGGCGAAGATGAAATCGGTGGTCCGCTCCGGGATGAACTCGAGGTGCGTCTGCGTGCCCTTCATGAAGCCCTTGCCCTCGATGCCGCCGGAGCCGATCGCGATCATCCCCTGGATGATGTGGAAGCCCTTGCCGAGCGGGTCGGTGGTCGGGTCGAGCAGCGTGCAGACGCGGTTCTTCTGGTAGTCGCGCATCATCGGCCACACCACGTCGGGCTGGCAGATGCGGTCCTCGGACACCACCACCGCGGTGATCGCCGCGCCGCCGATCACCAGCACCGGCACGATCAGCTTCCACGAGAGCCCGGCGAAGAAGATCACGTACAGCCCGGCCGACAGCACCAGGATCGCGGTGCCCAGGTCGGGCTGCTTGACGATCATGCCGACCGGCACCGCGAGCAGCCCGAGCGCCACGATGAAGTCGAGCACGCGCAGCTGGCCCTCGCGGCGCTGGAACCACCAGGCGAGCATCAGCGGCATCGCGATCTTCATGATCTCGCTCGGCTGGATCACGATGCCGACGTTCAGCCAGCGCGTCGCGCCCTTCTTCGTGACGCCGATCACCGCGGTGGCGATCAACAGCATCACGCCCACCGTGTACAACGGCACCGCCAGCTGCATCAGCCGCTGCGGCGGCACCTGCGCGACGACGAACAGGATGATCAGCGCGAGGATCATGTTGCGGCCGTGGTCGACGAAGCGCGAGCCGTTGTCGAAGCCGGCCGAGTACATCGTCACCAGGCCGGCCGCGCCGAGCAGCAGCACGCCGGTCACGAGCGGCGCGTCGAAGCCGGTGAAGACCGGCTTCAGCCGCTGCCAGACCGAGGGCTTCTCGAAGACGATGCTCATGGTGCGCGGCGGGCCGGCCTGGCGGCAGCCGAGGCCGAGGGGGAGGGCGCCGCCGCGGTCGATGCCGCCGGCGCCGCGATCAGCAGCGAAGGCGCCGAGGCGGCCACCGGCACCACCAGGGGCGGCGGCAGGTCGGTGGGCGCTGYCGCGACGTTGTTGATCGACACGCCCAGCAGCGGCACGCTCGCGGCCGGCCGCGGCTTGCCGATCGGCGCGTAGCTCTGGCCGCCGCGCGTCGCGAGGATGTCTTCTTCGCTCGGGTACTGGCCTTCGAGCACGAAGTCGAACACCCGGCGCGCGATCGGCGCCGCGGCACCGGCGCCGAAGCCGGCATTCTCGACCACCAGCGCCAGCGCGATGTGCGGCTCCTCGAGCGGCGCGAACGCGGTGAACAGCGCATGGTCGCGGTGCCGCTCGTCGATCTTGCTGGCGTCGTACTTCTCGTTCTGCTTGATCTGGATCACCTGGGCCGTGCCGGTCTTGCCGCCGGAGCGGTAAAGCGAGCCCTGGAACGCGCGCGCCGCCGTGCCCTCCTGCGTGACGCCGTACAGCGCCTGGTGGATCACCGCGACGTGGTCGGGGCTCCAGGCAAGCGGCTCCAGCCGGTCGCCCGACAGCGTCTGCTGGCTGCGCGTCTCGACGTTCTCGATCGCGCGCACCAGGTGCGGCTTGAAGCGCTTGCCGCCAGCCGCGAGCGTCGCCTCGGCCTGCGCGAGCTGCAGCATCGTGAAGGTGTTGTAGCCCTGGCCGATGCCCAGCGAGATGGTCTCGCCGGGGTACCACTTCTGCATCTCCTTGCGCTTGTAGTTGTTGCGCTTCCACTCGGTGGACGGCAGCGTGCCGCGCAGCTCGCCCTGCATGTCGATGCCGGTCATCTGGCCGAGCCCGAGCGGCGCCATGAAATCGTGGATGGCATCGACGCCCAGGTCGTTGGCGAGGATGTAGTAGTAGGTGTCGCACGACTGCACGATCGAGCGGTACATGTCGACGACGCCGTGGCCGCCTTCCTTGTCGTCGCGGAACTTGTGGTTGCCGAACCAGAAGAAGCCGGGGTCGCTGATCGACTGTTGCGGCGTGCGCTTGCCCAGCGTCAGCGCGGCCAGTGCCATCAGCGGCTTGTAGGTGGAGCCGGGCGGGTAGGCGCCGCGCAGCGCGCGGTTCAAGAGCGGCTTGTCTTCCGACTCGTTCAACGCCTTCCAGTTCTCGGCGTCGATGCCGTCGACGAACAGGTTGGGGTCGAAGTTGGGCTTGCTGACGAAGGCCAGCACCTCGCCGTTGCGCGGGTCGATCGCCACCAGCGCGCCGCGCCGGTCGCCGAACAGCTGCTCGACCAGCGCCTGCAGCCGGATGTCGATCGACAGCACCAGCGTGTTGCCGGGCGTCGCCGGGTTGCTCTTGAGCTGGCGCACCGCGCGCCCGCCGGCGCTGGTCTCGACCTCCTCGAAGCCGGTCGCGCCGTGCAGCTGCGCCTCGTAGGCCTGCTCGATGCCGAGCTTGCCGATGTACTCGGTGCCGCGGTAGTTCGATTCGTCTTCCGACTCCTCGATCTTTTCCTTCTCGGCCTGGTTGATGCGGCCGATGTAGCCGATCAGGTGGCTGCCGACCTCGCCGAGCGGGTAGTTGCGGAACAGCCGGGCCTTGATGTCGACGCCGGGGAAGCGGAAGCGCTGCGCGGTGAAGCGGGCCACTTCCTCATCGGTCAGCTTGGTGCGGATCGGCAGCGATTCGAAGCTGCTCTTGGTTTCCTCCATCAGCCGCTTGAAGCGCTTGCGGTCGCGCGCCTGGACCTCGACCACCTGCGACAGCTGGTCGATGACGGCGTCGAGGTCCTCGACCTTGGTCGGGGTGATCTCCAGCGTGTAGGCCGAGTAGTTGTTGGCCAGCACGACGCCGTTGCGGTCGACGATCAGCCCGCGGTTCGGCACGATCGGCACGACGGCGATGCGGTTGTTCTCGGCCTGGGTCGCGAGCTCGTCGTGGCGCATCACCTGCAGCACGACGAGGCGGAACACCAGCAACCCGAACGCGAACAGCACGAACAGCGCGGCCGCGAGCAGCCGGGTGCGAAACCGCCCCAGTTCCTGCTCGACGTTCTTGAGTTCTGTCATATCACCACGACCGCAGCGGCGTCAGAGGGGCCGGTTCTGATCGGGATCCGGCGGCCGGCGCTGCGGCGCGAGCAGCACCCACGACGCCACCGGCCACAGCAGGCTTTCGAACACCGGCGCGAGCAACAGTTCCCAGCCCGGCAGCATGCCGCCCACCAGCATCCGCACCACCAGCGACACCGCGTGCGCCGCGACGAACAGCGGCAGGATCTGCAGCGCCTGCTGCGGCAGCCCGAACCACAGCAGCCGCCGGTGGATCGTGATCGCGAAGAAGCTGAGCAGCGTGTAGGCGAGTGCGTGCTGGCCCAGCACCGCGCTGTCGTGCACGTCCATCAGCAGCCCGAACATGAACGCGATGCCGACGCCGATGCGCCGCGGCTGGTGCACGTTCCAGAACGCGAGCGCCAGCGCGAGCAGGTCGGGGATCGCCGGCAGGCGGCCGAACGGCACCAGGTTGAACAGGAAGGCGAGCAGCAGCGACCCCCAGATGAACCACGGGTTCGCCGGCAGCAGCAGCTGGTCGGAGCCGCGCGGCATCATCGGCGGGTCCCCCTGCGGCTGGCCGCGCCGGGCTTGGCGTTCGGATCGACGGCCGGCTCGGGCTTGGGCTGCATCTGCACGCCCAGCGGCTCCAGCACCAGCACATGGCGCACCGCGTCGGGCTGCGCGATCGGCGCGAGCGCGATGCGGGCGAAGCCGGTGTCGACGCGGCGGTCGACGCTGACCACCTTCGCGACCGGGATGCCTGACGGATAGACGCCGTCGACGCCCGAGGTCGCGAGCACGTCGCCGACCTGCACGTCGGCATTGCCGGCCATGAAGCGCAGCTCCAGGCCGGCGCCGGCCGAGTTGCCGAAGGCGGCGCTGCGCACCTGGGTGCGCATGTTGAGCACCGGGATCGCGGCGTCCTTGTCGGTCAGCAGCGTGACCTCGGCGCTGTACGGGAAGGCCCGCGTCACCTGGCCGAGCACGCCGGCCTCGTTGATGACGGGCGACGCGACCGCGATGCCCTGCTGCGTGCCGCGGTCGATGATGACCTTGCGCGAGTACGGATCGGGCGCGTCGTACAGCACCTCGGCCGTCTGCGAACGCACCGACAGCCCGGGCCGCAGATCGAGCAGCGCGCGCAGCCGCAGGTTCTCCTGCTCGAGCTGCTCGACGCGGGCCGAGCGCGCCGCCTGCTGGGCCAGCTCGCGCCGCGCGAGGGCCTCGGCCGACAGTGCATCCTGCAGGCCCATCGCGTAGTCGCCGGCGGCGCTCACTGCGTCGACCGGCGCCCGCAGCGCCCGCTCGACCGGGTTCAGCGCGGTCGCGAGCACCGCGCGCACCGGCTGCGTCACCTTGAAGCGGGTGTCGGCCACCATCAGGAACAGCGCGAGCGCCGAGAAGAACATCAGCCGCGTCAGCGCCGAGGGGCCCTGTCGGAAGAAGGGCGGTGGGGTTCGGTCGAGGGTGCCGAGCGGCATGGCGTTGGAACGGCTGGAAGGGGCTTTGAAGTGACGAGTACGCGTCAGCGTACAAAAGGCCGGCCGCGTCAGCGACGCGCCGGCCGTGTGAGAAAGGTCACGTTCACTCGGAGGTGAAGATGGATCCGAGGCGTTCCATCCGCTCCAGCGCCATCCCGCAGCCGCGCACGACGCAGGTCAGCGGGTCTTCGGCGACCAGCACCGGCAGGCCGGTTTCCTCGGCCAGCAGGCGGTCGAGGTCGCGCAGCAGCGCGCCGCCGCCGGTCAGCATCATGCCGCGCTCGGCGATGTCGGCGCCCAGTTCGGGCGGCGTCTGCTCGAGCGCGTTCTTGACGCTGGAGACGATCTGGTTGAGCGGGTCGGTCAGCGCCTCGAGGATCTCGTTGCTGCTGATCGTGAAGCTGCGCGGCACGCCTTCGGAGAGGTTGCGGCCCTTGACTTCCATCTCCTTGACCTCGGAGCCGGGGAAGGCCGAGCCGATGTTCTTCTTGATGGATTCGGCGGTGGGCTCGCCGATCAGCATGCCGTAGTTGCGTCGGATGTAGTTGATGATGGCTTCGTCGAACTTGTCGCCGCCGACGCGTACGCTGCCCTTGTAGACCATGCCGCCCAGCGAGATCACGCCGACCTCGGTGGTGCCGCCGCCGATGTCGACCACCATCGAGCCGCTCGCCTCGCTGACCGGCAGCCCGGCGCCGATCGCCGCGGCCATCGGTTCCTCGATCAGGTAGACCTCGCTCGCGCCGGCGCCGAGCGCCGATTCGCGGATGGCCCGGCGCTCGACCTGGGTGGAGCCGCAGGGCACGCAGATGATGATGCGCGGACTCGGCCTGAGCATCCGCGAGTCGTGGACCATGCGGATGAACTGCTTGAGCATCTGCTCGGTCACGGTGAAGTCGGCGATCACGCCGTCTTTCATCGGCCGGATGGCTTCGATGTTGCCGGGCACCTTGCCCAGCATGGCCTTGGCCTCGGTGCCGACCGCCTGGATGGTCTTCTTGCCGTTGGGGCCGCCCTCGTGGCGGATCGCGACGACCGAGGGCTCGTCCAGCACGATGCCCTTGCCACGCACGTAGATCAGCGTGTTGGCGGTGCCGAGGTCGATGGCCAGGTCGGTGGAGAAGTAGCGGCGCAGGGATGCAAACATGTGCGGAAGGGTTCTTGTTGGCGTCGGTCGGCCGGGTTTCCAGCGGGTGGGTCCGCGAGCCGCTCGAAAGTCCTGCAAACCCTTGAATTTGCACGCCGAAAGAGGCTTGTGGATAACCGGGGATAATACCCCAAGCCCCCTGAATTCCAGCCCCGTCGGCACCCTCATCTCCCCTCAAATTCCAATGGCACTGGACTCCAAAGACGTGAGCCGCATCGCGAACCTCGCGCGCCTCGAACTGAAGCCCGCCGAAGAGGCGGCGATGCTGCAGCAACTGAACGGTTTCTTCTCGATCGTCGAACAGATGAGCGCAGTCGACACCAGCGGCATCGAGCCGCTGTACACGCCGCTGTCGGCGGTGCAGGAAGTGGCGCTGCGCCTGCGCGACGACATCGTCACCGAGACCGACGGCCGCGCCGCCAACCAGCGCAGCGCGCCCGCCGTCGAGGACGGCCTGTTCCTCGTGCCGAAGGTGATCGAAGGATGAAGGACCTGCATCAACTGGGCGCGGCCGAACTGGCCCGCGCACTCGCCGCGCGGCAGGTCTCCAGCGTCGAGGCGACGACACAACTGCTTGCACGCGTTGCCGCGCATGCGCACCTGGGCGCCTTCCTGAGCGTCGACGCCGAGGGCGCGCTGCGCCAGGCCGCGCAGGCCGACGCGCGCCGCGCCACCGGCGAGAGCGGCCCGCTGCTCGGCGTGCCGCTCGCGCACAAGGACATCTTCGTCACCGAGGCGCTCGCGACCACCGCCGGCTCGAAGATGCTGGCCGGCTACCGCAGCCCGTTCGACGCCACCGTCGTGACCCGGCTGGCCGCGGCCGGCACCGTGACGCTCGGCAAGCTGAACTGCGACGAGTTCGCGATGGGCTCGAGCAACGAGAACTCGGCCTTCGGCCCGGTGAAGAACCCGTGGGATGCCTCGCGCGTGCCGGGCGGCTCGTCGGGCGGCTCGGCCGCCGCGGTGGCGGCACGGCTGGTGCCGGTGGCCACCGGCACCGACACCGGCGGCTCGATCCGCCAGCCGGCCAGCTTCACCGGCATCACCGGCATCAAGCCGACCTACGGCGTGTGCTCGCGCTACGGGATGATCGCGTTCGCGTCCAGCCTGGACCAGGCCGGCCCGTTCGCCCGCAGCGCCGAGGACTGCGCACTGATGCTGTCGGCGATGAGCGGCTTCGACGAGCGCGACGCGACCAGCGCGCAGCGCCCGCCGCAGGATTACGCGGCGGCGCTCACGGCAGCCCGCCCCGGCGCCACCGCCGCGCAGCCGCTGAAGGGCCTGCGCATCGGGCTGCCGAAGGAGTTCTTCCCGGCGGCGCTCGCCGCCGATGTCGACGGCGCGGTGCGCGCGGCACTGGCCGAGCTGCAGAAGCTCGGCGCGACGCTGGTCGACGTGAGCCTGCCGCGCACCGAGCTGTCGATCCCGGTGTACTACATCATCGCGCCGGCCGAGGCCAGCTCGAACCTGAGCCGCTTCGACGGCGTGCGCTTCGGGCACCGCGCCGGCAAGTACACCGACCTGCTCGACATGTACAAGAAGAGCCGCGCCGAGGGCTTCGGCGCCGAGGTCAAGCGCCGCATCATGATCGGCACCTACGTGCTGAGCCACGGCTACTACGACGCGTACTACCTGCAGGCGCAGAAGCTGCGGCGCATGATCGCCGACGACTTCCAGCACTGCTTCACGCAGTGCGACGTGATCGCCGGGCCGGTGGCGCCGACGGTGGCCTGGAAGCTCGGCGACAAGAGCGACGACCCGGTCGCCAACTACCTGGCCGACATCTTCACGCTGCCTGCCAGCCTGGCCGGCCTGCCGGGCATGAGCCTGCCGGCCGGCACCGGCGAAGGCGGCATGCCGGTCGGCCTGCAGCTGATCGGCAACTATTTCCAGGAGGGCACGCTGCTGCACGCGGCCCATGCCTTCCAGCAGGCGACCGACTGGCACGCCCAAGCCCCCTCCCCCTGACCATGGCAAGCACCCCCCAACTGATCCGCGGCTACGAGGTCGTCATCGGCCTCGAGACGCACGCCCAGCTGTCCACGCGCAGCAAGATCTTCAGCGGCTCGAGCACGCAGTTCGGCGCCGCGCCGAACACGCAGGCCTCGCCCGTCGACCTGGCGCTGCCGGGGACGCTGCCGGTGATGAACCGCGGCGCGGTCGAGCGGGCGATCCGCTTCGGGCTGGCGGTCGGCGCGACGGTGGCGCCGCTGTCGATCTTCGCGCGCAAGAACTACTTCTACCCGGACCTGCCGAAGGGCTACCAGATCAGCCAGTACGAGACGCCGGTGGTGCAGGGCGGCTCGCTGGAGTTCTTCGTCGGCGACCTGAAGCACCGGGTGCAGCTGACGCGCGCCCACCTGGAAGAAGATGCCGGCAAGTCGCTGCACGAGGACTACGCCGGCCAGACCGGCATCGACCTGAACCGCGCCGGCACGCCGCTGCTGGAGATCGTCACCGAGCCCGACATGCGCGCGAGCACCGAGGCGGTGGAGTACGCGAAGGCGCTGCATTCGCTGGTGGTGTGGCTCGACATCTGCGACGGCAACATGCAGGAAGGCAGCTTCCGCTGCGATGCCAACGTGTCGGTGCGCCGGCCCGGCGCCGAGTTCGGCACGCGCCGCGAGATCAAGAACCTGAACAGCTTCAAGTACCTGCAGCAGGCGATCGACTACGAGATCCAGTGGCAGATCGACCTGATCGAGGACGGCGGCAAGGTGCAGCAGGCGACCGTGCTGTTCAACCCCGACACCGGCGAGACGCGGGCGATGCGCACGAAGGAAGACGCGCACGACTACCGCTACTTCCCCGACCCCGACCTGCCGCCGCTGGTGATCGCGCCCGAGTGGGTCGAGCAGGTGCGCGCCGCGATGCCGGAGTTGCCGCGCCTGATGGCCGAGCGCTTCCAGAAGGACTACGGGCTGCCGGCCTACGACGCGTCGATGATGACGCAGGGCAAGGCCTTCGGCGCGTTCTTCGAGGAAACGGCGAAGGCCTGCGGCCAGCCGAAGCTGGCGGCCAACTGGCTGATGGGCGAGGTGTCGCGGCGGCTGAACGCCGAAGAGAAGGACATCGCGCAGAGCCCGGTGAGTGCCGCGACGCTGGCCGCGCTGATCGGGCGCATCGCCGACGGCACGGTGTCGAACAACGGCGCCCGCCAGGTGTTCGATCAGCTCTGGTCCGAAGGCGGCCAGATCGACGCGATCATCGAGGCCAAGGGCCTGAAGCAGATGAGCGACAGCAGCGAGCTGGAGCGCATCCTCGATGAAGTGCTGGCGGCGAACGCGAAGTCGGTCGAGGAATTCCGCGCCGGCAAGGACAAGGCGTTCAACGCGCTGGTCGGCCAGGCGATGAAGGCCACCAAGGGCAAGGCGAACCCGTCGCAGGTGAACGAGTTGCTGAAGAAGAAGCTCAGCTGACGGGCCCTGCTTCCGCGTCTACTTCCCCGCCGCCTTGCGCGGCGCCGGTGCTGATGCAGCCGGCAGCGCGCCCATCGACCCCGGCGACGCGCCGGCCCACAGCTTCTTCAGCCGTTCGAGCTCGACGTCGTAGAGGTTGTTGATGCGCACGATCTCGTCTTCCTGGTTCTGCACCAGCGATTTCTGCGCCGCCACCGCGGCGTCGTTCGCATCGAGCTGCTGGCGCAGCTTGGCCGGCGGCTTCCTGCCCTTGTAGAACTCCTGCTCGTCGATCAGCGGCTTGCGCTCGCGCTCGAGCTCGGCCAGCCGCCCCTGCGAGAACGCAACGCCCTTGCGCACGTCGTCGAGTGCGGCCTCGCGCGCCTTCATGTGGGCGGCATCGTTGGGGAAGCGGTTCACCAGGTTGCGGTCGCGGCGCATCGCATCCTGCTGCGCCACGCGGTCGGCCGAGGCCTGGCGCTCCTTCGCCTCGGCCTCGGCGCGCTCGTCGGCGGTCATCGTCGGCGGCACGATCTGGCGCACCGAACCGTCGGTGTTGAGCATGCGCTGCTCGCGGGTCGCGCATTCGACGATGGGCCGGTCGGAGGTCAGGCGCCGGCCGTTGCCGTCGACGCAGCTGTAGATCGCGGCGTGGGCCGGGGCGGCGGCCACGAACCCCGCCAGCACGGCAAGGCAACGCCAGGTTCGCATCGGTCGATTCACCACAAGCAGGCTCGTCATTTACACCCCGTAACGGTCCCGGTAGGCGGTCACGCGCGCCAGGTGGCTGCGCAGGGCCGGATCGTCATTCGTCTGCAGATACTGCAGCAAGTCCGCCAGCGTCGCAATGGCGAGTACCGGCATGCGGTACGCCGCTTCGAACTCCTCAACGGACGAGCGGGCGCTCAGGTTGTCATCGGAACCCTTGCGCTCCATGCGGTCCATCGCGATCAGCACCGCAACCGGTTCCGCCCCGGCCGCGCGGATCATGTCGACCGATTCGCGCTTGGAAGCGCCGTCGGTGATCACGTCGTCGATGATGACGACGCGGCCCTTCAGAGGCGCGCCGACCATCAGCCCGCCTTCGCCGTGGTCCTTGGCTTCCTTGCGGTTGTGGCAGAACGGCACGTTGCGGCCCAGGCTCGCCAGCGCCACCGCGGTGGCCGAGGCCAGCGTGATGCCCTTGTAGGCGGGGCCGAACAGCATGTCGAACTCGACGCCCGAGGCGAGCAGGCGGCGCGCATAGAATTCCGCGAGGCGGCCCAGCTTGGCGCCGTCGTCGAACAGGCCGGAATTGAAGAAATAGGGCGACAGCCGCCCGGCCTTGGTCTTGAACTCCCCGAACCGCAACACGCCGGCTTCCACCGAGAAGCTGACGAAGTCTTTGGCCAGGGTGTCAGCGGTGGGGCTCATCGGAGGTCTTTCGTGTTCCGTCTGGTGTCTTTGAATCTGAACGGCATCCGCTCGGCTGCCACGAAGGGGCTGGTGCCGTGGGCGGAAAGCATCGGCGCCGATTGTATGGGGGTGCAGGAGGTCAAGGCCCAGGCGGCCGACATCGCCGGCCGCTTCGAGCAGGTGCACGACCTGCACGGCCATTTCCACTTCGCCGAGAAGAAGGGCTACTCGGGCGTCGGCCTGTACGCGCGCAAGACGCCGAGCGACGTGGTGGTGGGCTTCGGCTCGCCCGAGTTCGATGCCGAGGGCCGCTACATCGAGGCGCGTTTCGACACCCCGAAGCGCAAGCTGAGCATCATCAGCTGCTACTTCCCGAGCGGCTCCAGCGGCGAGGAGCGGCAGTTGGCGAAGTTCCGCTTTCTGGCGCTGATGACGCCGTACCTGCAGAAGCTGAAGGCCGAGCGCGAGTTCATCCTGGTGGGCGACGTGAACATCGCGCACAAGGAGATCGACCTGAAGAACTGGCGCAGCAACCAGAAGAACAGCGGCTTCCTGCCCGAGGAGCGGGCCTGGATGACGCACACGCTGGACGAGCTGGGCCTGGTCGACGTGTTCCGCACGCTGAACCCGAAGGCCGAGCAATACACCTGGTGGAGCAACCGCGGCCAGGCCTGGGCGAAGAACGTCGGCTGGCGGCTCGACTACCACCTGGCCACGCCCGCGCTGGCTGCCACGGCGCTGCGCGAGCACATCTACATCGAGCAGCGCTTCTCGGACCACGCGCCGCTGATCATCGACTACGACTTCACGCTCTGAGCATCGTCCACCGAGGGGCTTCAAATTCCCTTGCGTTTCAGCACATAATATGTGCGCACGTAAGGGGAAAATATGAACATCACCTTGTCCGTGGACGAGCGCATCGCGGAGCAGGCTCGTGCAGCCGCCGCCACGATGGGCAAAAGTCTGAACCAGGCCGTTCGAGACTACCTGGAGCAGTTGGCAGGAAGCCAGCAGCTGGCGAACGAGCTGCAGGCCTTCGAGCAATCCGTTCGAGCCACACCGGGACGGCTGGGTGGTTGGCGCTTCGATCGCGAAGAGGCCAATCGCCGTGCGTAGCCTGCTGGACACGAACGTTCTTGTCTACGCAGATGCCTCGGACGAGCCCGAGAAGCAGCAACGCGCCATCGCGCTGATCACCGCAACGCGCCGCGCGGGCACCGCGGTGCTGTCCACCCAAGTGCTCCAGGAATACGTGAATGTCGCGTTGCGCAAGCTTCGGCTTCCACACGAACTGATTCGGCGACGGATCGGTTTCTATCGGCGATTCGACATGGTGACCACGTCGGCCGACTTGATCGCCGGCGCGCTGGATCTTCACGTCCTGCGAAGTCTGTCGTTCTACGACGCGTTGATCGTGCAGGCTGCCATCGTTGGCGGATGTGAGCGGGTGTTGAGCGAAGACATGCAACACGGCGCGGTGCTTGGAGGCGTGCGCATCGAAAACCCCTTCGTGACGCCATGAACGCCGCCAAGGCGTTTCACGCTCTGAGCCGACACCCGAAACGCTGAACAACGCCTCCCGTCCCGCGCTGTTCGGCGCTTGGTCCCGCCCCTCCTCGCTGAAGAATGAGCGCTCACCCGCACCCGCGGGTTCGCCTTCACTCAGATGCAGTACGAGGAGACGCTCATGATCAAGACGCTGACCACCCTGGCCGCCACCCTGGCACTGGCCGCTGGCGCCCACGCCGGCGAGGTCTACACCGGCATCGGCACGCACGGCCTGATGCTCGGCTATGCGCAGCCGGTCGCGCCGTCGGTGACGCTGCGCGGCGATGTCGCGTCGCTCGGCAAGCACAGCACCACGAAGACGGAGGACGGCATCCACTACGACGCCGAGCTGAAGTTGAGCCGCGGCGGCGTGTTCGCCGACTGGTTCTTCACCGGCGGCTGGCGCCTGACCGGCGGCGTGACCTTCAACGCGATGAAGCTCGACCTGGCCGGCAAGCCGACCAACAACCAGATCGTGATCGGCAACACCACCTACGCGACGCAGGACGGCGACCGTTTCGACGCGCACGTGAAGTTCCCGAAGACGACGCCGTTCCTCGGCATCGGCTACGGCCACCAGGCCGGCACCGAAGGCGCCTGGGGCTTCCACTTCGACCTCGGTGCGAGCATCGGCCGCGCGAAGGTCGAGTCGGCCGCGAGCGGCCCCACCTTCGACAGCATGGATGCGACCCAGCGCGCGCAGCTGAACGCCGATGTCGACCAGGAAACGCAGGAGCTGCGCGACGGCGTCGGCAAGATCCGCGCGATCCCGCAACTCAGCCTGGGCGTGAACTACCGCTTTTGAGCCGGTTGGTGATCCTGCCGGGCTAGCATCGCGGCATGCAGCTCCTCGACACCATCGAAACCGACACCGGCCCGAACCCGACGGCCACCATCATCTTCCTGCACGGGCTCGGCGACAGCGGGCACGGCTTCGCGCCCTTCGCGCACGAGCTGGACCTGTCGGCCGCCGGCCCGGTGCGCTTCATCTTTCCCCACGCGCCGACGCGGCCGGTCACGATCAACGGCGGCTACGTGATGCGCGCCTGGTACGACATTCTCGGCGCCGACCTGGTGCGGCGCGAGGACGAGACCGGCCTGCGCGAATCGCAGGCGCTGGTGCAAGCGCTGATCGCGCGCGAGAACGAGCGCGGCATCCCCAGCTCGCGCATCGTGCTCGGCGGCTTCTCGCAGGGCTGTGCGATGACGCTGCTGACCGGGCTGCGCCACGGCGAGCGGCTGGCCGGCCTGGTCGGGCTGTCGGGCTACCTGCCGTTGGCGGCCGAGACCGCGGCCGAGCGCCATGCCGCGAACCACGGCGTGCCGATCTTCCTCGCGCACGGCCGGCAGGACCCGGTGATTCCGATCGCCCGCGCACTCGCATCGCGCGACGCGCTGCTGGCGCTCGGCCACCCGCTCGAGTGGCACGAGTACCCGATGCCGCATTCGGTGTGCGGCCCGGAGGTCGAGCACCTGACACGCTGGCTGACCACGCTGCTGGGCGACCCCGCCCGGCCGAGGTGAATAAATCACAAACCCGCCCGGCGGTTTTCACCACCTGCCGGCATCCGACGCCCCTACGCTGTAACAAGGTGCACAGCGCTGCTGCTGCACCTGCCATCAGAAGGACAGCGCCATGTTGGATGAACTGCTCTCACCCCCGGACACCCGCCCGACCACCCACCTGAACCTGCGGCCCGCCCCGGCCGCGATCCACCCCGTCGTCGACTCCGTCACCCCGCCCTATCCCGGACCGGAGCGCCGCCACGGCCACTCCGCGATGGCCCGCTGGCTGACGATGATGCTCGACGAGATGGACCACGGCCTGCTGCTGATCGATGCGAACTGCAGCCTGCGCCATGCCAACCAGCTCGGCTGGCAGTTGCTGCAGGCCGGCGACGGCCTGCGCCTCATCAAGGACCAGGTGCTGCCGCGGCATGCGGAGGAGCTGTCCGGCTTCCTCGGCGCGCTGCTCGGCGCCTGCGGCGGCCGGCGCCGCATGCTGAACCTGAGCCGCGACGACGGCGCGATGCCGGTGGCCTTCGTGCCGATGTCCTCGCCCGAGGACGGTGCGCTGGCGATGCTGGTGCTCGGCAAGCGCCACCGCTGCGAATCGCTGACCCTCGAGTTCTTCGCCCGCACCCACGGCCTGACGGCCGCCGAGACCAAGGTGCTGCGCGCGCTGTGCGACGGCCAGCGGCCGAAGGAAGTGGCGCGCACCTTCAGCGTCGCCGTCTCGACGGTGCGCTCGCAGATCAGCAGCATCCGCATCAAGACGCAGACCGCCAGCATCGGCGACCTGCTGAACCGCGTCGCGGTGCTGCCGCCGATCGCGTCGGCCATGAAGATGCCGCTGTCGCACTGATCCGCGCCGGCTTCCGTCACGCGCGGCGCGTCCGCCGTCACGGAGGCGCCAGGGCGGCGTGCTAGATTGGATGGGCTCCCGGGCGACCCGCCCGGGCTTTCCCCATTCGCAGCCGCTTCTCCATGGACGCCGTCTCCGGCCCAGCATCCATCCCCCTGCTGTCCGAATCCCTGGGCCTGCTCTCCGCCCGGGGCGAGCAGCGCCGCTATCGCAAGGGCGTGCTGCTGATCCAGGAGGGCGATCACGGCGACACCTTGTTCATCCTGCTGTCGGGCCGCGTCAAGGCGTTCTCGATCGACGAGCGCGACCGCGAGATCGTCTACGGCGTCTACGGCCCGGGCGAGTACCTCGGCGAGATGTCGCTCGACGGCGGCCCGCGCTCGGCCTCGGTCATCACGCTCGAACCCACGGTGTGCTCGGTCGTCACGCGGCACACGCTGCGCCAGCACATCGCCGAGCGGCCGGAGTTCGCGTTCGAGCTGATCTCGCGCGTGATCCACCGCGCACGCCTGGCGACCCACAGTGCGCGCAGCCTGGCCCTGCTCGACGTCTACGGCCGCGTCGCGCAGCTGCTGACCGACCTGGCGGTGGTGCAGCCCGACGGCACGCACGTGATCCGCGAACGGCTGACGCACCAGGAGATCGCCAGCCGCGTCGGCTGCTCGCGCGAGATGGTGAGCCGGCTGCTGAAGGACCTGGACGCCGGCGGGCACATCGCGGTCAGCCGCACGCAGATCGTGCTGAAGCGGCCGCTGCCCGCGCGCTGGTAGCCGGCAGGCGCGCGCGCCGCTGGCAGAATCGGCGCATGCCGCGTCCGATCGAAGCGCTGATCCACAGCGATGCCCTGAGCCACAACCTGCAGCGCGCCCGTGCCTGCGCGCCCGATGCACGCGTCTGGGCGATCGTCAAGGCGAACGCCTACGGGCACGGCATCGAGCGGGTGTACGGCGCGCTGCAGGCCGCCGACGGCTTCGCGCTGCTCGACCTGGCCGAGGCCGAGCGGGTGCGCGCGCTGGGCTGGCGCGGGCCGATCCTGCTGCTCGAGGGCTGTTTCGAAGCACGCGACCTGGAGCTGTGCTCGCGCCTGAACCTGTGGCACACGGTGCACCACGAGGCGCAGATCGACTGGCTCGCGATGCACAAGACGACCTGGCCGCACCACGTCTTCCTGAAGATGAACTCCGGCATGAACCGGCTCGGCTTCACGCCGGCCGCGTTCCGCACCGCGTGGTTGCGGCTGTCGAACCTGCCGCAGGTCGACGCGATCACGCTGATGACGCATTTCTCCGATGCCGACGGGCCGCGCGGCATCGAGGCGCAGGTGGCGGTGTTCAACGCCGCCACCGCCGACCTCGACGGCGAACGCTCGCTGAGCAACAGCGCGGCCACGCTGCGCTTCGCGCCGACGCAGCCGGGCGTGCGGGCCGACTGGGTGCGCCCCGGCATCATGGTGTACGGCTCGTCGCCCGACCACCCCGAGAAGACGATCGCCGACTGGGACCTGCGCCCGGCGATGACGCTGCGCTCGAAGCTGATCGGCGTGCAGGCGCTGAAGCCCGGCGACACCGTCGGCTACGGCAGTGCGTTCACCGCCGAGCGCGAGATGCGCATCGGCGTGGCCGCCTGCGGCTATGCCGACGGCTACCCGCGCGTCGCACCGGCCGGCACGCCGGTGCTGGTCGATGGCGTGCGCTGCGGGCTGGTCGGCCGGGTGTCGATGGACATGCTGGCGATCGACCTGACGCCGCTGCCGCAGGCGGGCGTCGGCAGCGAGGTCACGCTGTGGGGGCGCGGCCCGCACGGCAGCGTGCTGTCGATCGACGAGGTCGCGCGGCCGGCCGGCACGATCGGCTACGAGCTGATGTGCGCGCTCGCGCAGCGGGTGCCGACGCACGCCGTGCCGTGACGCCCCAGGTCGATCCCGCCGAAGTCGAGTTCAGCGCGATCCGCGCGCAGGGGGCGGGCGGGCAGAACGTCAACAAGGTGTCGAGCGCGGTGCACCTGCGCTTCGACATCCGTGCGTCGTCGCTGCCCGAGCCGCTGAAGGAGCGGCTGCTCGCGCTGTCCGACCAGCGCATCACCGGCGAAGGCGTCGTCGTGATCAAGGCGCAGACCTCGCGCAGCCAGGACATGAACCGCCAGGATGCCTTGCAGCGCCTGCAGCAGCTGGTCGACAGCGTGGCCGTGGTGGCGCCGCCGCGGCGAGCGACCAAACCGACGCGCGGGTCGCAGAAGCGGCGGCTCGAAGGAAAGTCTCAGCGCGGCGACCTGAAGAGCTCGCGGGGGAAAGTGCGCGACGTCTAGCGTCTCGCTTGTCGGTCTCGCAGGTGACTCGCGATGGCTTCATCCATCTGGCCGGTCGTCAGAGGCGTGACGAAGGGCGATTTCAGAAGTCCTCGGATCCGGCGAGCGTCCGGCTTCACCGGTTGGGCCACCAAGGTGCCATCGGGATGCATGCTGAACTCCAGCACGGACCCGCTGGCGAGACCGAGGCGATCTCGAATCTCCTTGGGAATCGTGACCTGTCCCTTGGCGTTGAGTTTGGCGAGCATGGTGTCCGTCCTGATGAGATTCGGCCCCGGGATCCGGCTCAGCCGCGCCGCGTCTTGTAGATCCCGCAGCCCAGCACCAGGTCCTGCGCCACCGGCACGATGTACGAGGTCTTCGGCAGCACCTGCCCGTTGGCCGGGTTCAGGAAGTCGTAGTCGACCCAGCCGCCGCCGGCCGCGGCAGCGGCCCACACGTCGTGCGCCAGCCTGGTCACGTCGGTGCCGATGATCTGCTTCGCGCTCTTGCCGACGTTGGCCGGCTTGCCGCCGAACGCGTGGTACACGAGCTGCCGGTCCCAGGCGAAGACGTACATGTCGCGGTCCGAGAACCCGTTGCCCGGTTCGGTGATGCCGGGCAGCGCCGCCGCGCCGCCGCGCTCCTTGTAGAACGTGATGGCCCGCTGCACCAGCGCCTGCGCCTCGTCTGCCGTGCCCTGGCGCAGCTTGAAACCGCCCGCGGCGGCCGACAGCTGGCGCGCCCGCTCGCCCAGGCTGGCACAGGCGCGCGAGGTCTGCTCGACCATCTGCGCGTTCTGGTGGGTCAGCGAATCGAGCTGCGTCATCGCCTGCGAGACCTGCGCGAGGCCGTCGCTCTGCTCGCCGACGGCCGAGGTGATGCGCCCCATCCGCCCGGTGAGTTCGGCGATGCCGCCGACGATCTCCGACAGCACGCCGCTCACCCGGTCGATGTGGCCGACGCCGCTCGCGGTCTTGGCGCCCGACTGCTCGATCAGCGCCTTGATCTCGCGCGCCGCCTCGCCGCTGCGCTGCGCGAGCGCGCGCACCTCGGCCGCGACGACCGCGAAGCCGCGGCCCTGCTCGCCGGCACGCGCCGCCTCGACGGCGGCATTCAGCGCGAGGATGTTGGTCTGGAACGCGATCGAGTCGATCACGCCGATGATGTCGCCGACCTTCTCGGAGCCGGCCTTGATGGCATGCATCGAGTCGACCGCCTCGCGCATCGCGCCGCCGCCCGAGCCGGCCAGGCCGTGCACGCGCGCGGCCAGCGCCTCGGCCTCGCGGGCATCGCTCGCG
Organism: Rhizobacter sp. P3_C12; assembly: GCF_056402735.1. Taxonomy (NCBI): domain Bacteria; kingdom Pseudomonadati; phylum Pseudomonadota; class Betaproteobacteria; order Burkholderiales; family Sphaerotilaceae; genus Rhizobacter; species Rhizobacter sp. P3_C12. The sequence goes on along the minus strand of NZ_JBFUGW010000026.1, from coordinate 7,006 downwards.
TTCTGGCGCACCGTGGCATCGAGCTGCTGCACGCTGGCCGAGGTCTGCTCCAGGTTGGCCGATTGCTGCTCGGTGCGGCTCGACAGGTCGGCGGTGTCGGTCGTCAGCTCGGTGCTGGCCGCCGTGACCAGCAGCGAACTGCTGCGGATGTCGGCCACCAGCCCGGAGATCGTCTCGTTGACCGCATCGAGCGCCGCGCCGATGCGGGCGAATTCATCCTCGCCGCGGATCTCGATCCGGCGCGACAGGTCGCCCTGCTTCATGCGCAACACGGCCGATTCGAGCGCGCCCAGCGCGCCGGCCATCTGCAGGTACAGCGCCATCAGCAGCCAGGCCACCAGCACCGCCACGGCGATCAGCGCGAGGCTGCCCCCGTGCGTCCAGCCGTGCTGCTGCACCCAGGCGCCGAGTGCGGCCGCCCCCAGCAGCGCGCAGCCGACGGCCAGCAGCGAGAGCTTCGCGCCGAGCCCCAGCCTGCCGAATGCGGTGACTCCCAGGCCCATCGGCCCCCCACTGCGATGCACGTCCATCCGCCCCCCGTTGGTGTTGCCACCCGGTCGGCCCGGGCGGTCGGGCGATCGTACAGGCGCTGTCGCGCCGCGTGCAAACCGCGCGGGTCAGGCGCGCTTGAAGAGTGCCAGGAATGCCGCAGCGGCGACGAACAGGCTGCCGAACAGGCGGTTCAGCGCGCGGATCTGCAGCGGCGACTTCAGCAGCCGCAGCAGCCGTGCGGCGAGCGCGGTGTAGCCAGCCATCACGACCAGGTCGGTGAACATCAGCGTCGCGCCGATCACGCCGTACTGCGGGGCGAGCGGCTGCGCCAGGTCGAGGAACTGCGGCACCACGGCCAGCAGGAACACCGTGCCTTTCGGGTTCACCGCGTTGACCAGCCAGCCGCGCAGCACCAGGGCGCGCCGCGTCACCTGGCCCTCCTCCGTGGCGACCACCACCGGGGTGAGCGGCGCGCGCCATTGCCTGATGYCCAGCCACACCAGGTAGCCCACGCCGGCCCACTTGACCGCGGCGAAGGCGAGGCTCGAGGCGGCGATCAGCGCCCCCAGCCCCAGCCCGACGACGATCACCTGTGTCCAGATGCCCAGCACCAGGCCGAAGGTCATGAAATAGCCGCGCGCGAAGCCGTGGTTGACGCCCGCGCTCATGGCGGCGACCGCACCGGCCCCGGGCGACAGGCTGATCGCCCAGGCGGCGGCGAAGAAACGAAGCCAGACAGCGAATTCCATGAGATGTCGATGACGTGAACGATGAAGTGAAGAGAGGGCACCGCTCAGCCGAGCTGCTCCGCGATGATCTGCCCGAGCCGTTTCAGGCGGGTTTCGAGCAGCGGCGTCCACGGGTCGCCGTAGTGCAGCCGGATGAAGTGGTCGAAGCGCGCGCTGCAGGTGAACGTGGCGCCCGGCGCCATGCCGATCAGTTCGGCGCACGCCCGCTCGAACACCTTGCGCGAATCCACCTGCGGCGGCAGCTCGATCCACAGCGCCAGCCCGCCGCGCGGCCGGCTCAGGCGGCAGCCGGGCGGGAAGTATCGCGCGATCGCGTCGGCCATCGCCTGCGCCTGGGCTTTCAGCGCCGCGCGCAGCCGGCGCATGTGGTGGTCGTAGCCGCCGTCGGCCAGGAACTCGGCGATCACCTCCTGCTGCAGCTGCACGCCGGGCGACGAGGTGCGGAACTTGATGGACTGGCATTCGCGCAGGTGCCGGCCCGGCGCCATCCAGCCGACGCGGTAGCCGGGCGCCACCGCCTTCGTGAAGGCCGAGCACAGGATCACGTCGTCGCGTGCGTCGAAGCTCTTCAGCACCGGCGGGCGCTCGTCGCCGAAGTGCAGCTCGCCGTAGATGTCGCTCTCGATCAGCGAGATGCCGCGCTCGGCGGCCAGCGCGACCAGGCGGCGCTTGTTCTCGATCGGCATCAGGCTGCCGACCGGGTTCTGGAAGTTCGGGATCACCACGCAGGCGCGCACCGCACCGGGCGTGCGCGTGGCCAGGTCGAGCGCCTCGATCGACAGGCCGTCGCGCGGATGCGACGGGATCTCCAGCGAGCGCATTCCCAGGGTCTCGATCACCTCCAGCAGCATGAAGTAGGTCGGCGATTCGAGCGCGATCGTGTCGCCGGCCTTCGCCACCGAGCGCAGCGCGAGGTGCATCGCCTCCATGCCGCCGTTGGTCAGCACGATCTCGTCGGGGTGCAGCCGCACGCCGCTGTGGACCGCGCGGCGGGCGATCTCGCGGCGCAGCGCCGGGCTGCCGCCGCTCTCGATGCGCGACGCGTACTCGGGGTGGCGGCGGTTGATGCTGGCCGTCAGCTGGCGCAGCTTGGCCTCGGGCAGCAGGGCGCGGCCGGCCTGCACGCGGAACGACGGCATCGAGCCCGATTCGTTCGCGGCCAGCAGGAACTGGCGCGTCAGCCCGTCGGGCGTGACGAAATCGGCCTTGCTCATGCGGGCATCGAGCTCCGGCTCGGGCAGCGGCTGCGGTCGCGGCGCGACGAAATAGCCGGACTTGGGCCGGGCCTCGACCAGCCCGCGGTTCTCGAGCCAGCGGTAGGCGAGCGTCGCGGTGGAGGCACTGACGCCGTGCTGCTGGCACAGCTGGCGCACCGATGGCAGCCGGTCGCCGCTGCGCAGGCTGCCGCAGGTGATGGCCTTCTCCAGCCCGCTGGCCACTGTCTGATACAGCGGCAACTGTGGCAACAACGACAGCAGCGCATCAGCGTCGAGCAGGGCCTCTTCCATGGGAAGCGATTGTCGCCGTGGCGCTGGGGGCGGCACAGGTACAGAGCCGGGCAGTTGCCACCAGCACAGCCGACGCGGCGAGCATCTGTGCCGGTGCAGTTCGCGCCGTTCTGGATGTGGTGGCGGACAGCGCTTGCCGGAACACTGGTGCCCTGAGGAACCCACGGCACGACCACCATGACGACCCCGCTCCACACCCTCGATCTGCAACTCGCGGCCGGCGAACTGCACCGCTGGCGCTCGGCTCGCACGGTCGAGCTGCAAGTGCTGGCCGGCCGCGTGTGGGTCACGCAAAGCGGCGACGAGGACGACCACTTCCTGGCGGCCGGCGACACGCTCGCGTTGCGCCGTGGGGCGCTGGCGCTGATCGAGGCGGAGTCGGGCGCGAACCTGCGCCTGTTCGCGGCCGCGGCGGCGCTGTCGACGACAGCGTGGTGGCGGCGCCTCGCGGGCCGCCGCCGGCCCCCCGCTACAGTCGCGGGGTGAGCAAACCCAAATCCATCTACACCTGCAGCGAGTGCGGCGGCACCAGTCCCAAATGGCTGGGCAAGTGCCCGCACTGCAACGCCTGGAACACGCTGGTCGAAGGCGTCGCCGAGGCGCCGTCGAAGCACCGCTACCAATCGCTGGCCGGCGCGCAGCCGGTCGCCACGCTGTCCGAGATCGAGGCCTCCGATGTCGACCGCCAGCCCACCGGCATCGATGAGCTCGACCGCGTGCTCGGCGGCGGCATCGTCGCCGGCGGCGTCGTGCTGATCGGCGGCGACCCGGGCATCGGCAAGTCGACGCTGCTGCTGCAGGCGCTCGATGCGTTGTCGCGCAACATGCGCGCGCTGTACGTCACCGGCGAAGAATCCGGCGCGCAGGTCGCGCTGCGCTCGCGCCGGCTCGGGCTCGACGGCTCGCAGGTGCGCGTGGTCGCCGAGATCCAGCTCGAGAAGATCACCGCCACCATCGATGCCGAGCAGCCGGCGATCTGCGTGATCGACTCGATCCAGACCGTCTACAGCGAGCAGCTCACCTCGGCGCCCGGCTCGGTGGCCCAGGTGCGCGAATGCGCCGCGCAGCTGACCCGCGTGGCCAAGAGCAGCGGCACCACGATCATCCTGGTCGGCCACGTGACGAAGGAAGGCGCGCTGGCCGGCCCGCGCGTGCTGGAGCACATCGTCGACACGGTGCTGTATTTCGAGGGCGACACCCACAGCAGCTTCCGGCTGGTGCGTGCGATCAAGAACCGCTTCGGCGCGGTCAACGAGATCGGCGTGTTCGCGATGACCGAGAAGGGGCTGAAGGGCGTCGCGAACCCGAGCGCGATCTTCCTGTCGACGCACGGCGAGCCGGTGGCCGGCTCCTGCGTGCTGGTCACGCTGGAGGGCACGCGGCCGCTGCTGGTCGAGATCCAGGCGCTGGTCGACTCCGGCGGCCCGAGCCCGCGGCGCCTGAGCGTCGGCCTCGACCGCGACCGCCTCGCGATGATGCTGGCGGTGCTGCACCGGCATGCCGGCATCGCCTGCCTCGACCAGGACGTGTTCGTCAACGCGGTGGGCGGCGTGCGCATCAGCGAGCCGGCGGCCGACCTGGCGGTGATGCTCGCGATCCAGAGCAGCCTGCGCGGGCGGCCGCTGCCGCGCGGCTTCATTGCGTTCGGCGAGGTCGGGCTGGCCGGCGAGGTGCGGCCGGCGCCGCGCGGCCAGGAGCGCCTGAAGGAGGCGGCGAAGCTCGGCTTCAGCGTGGCCGTCGTGCCGAAGGCGAATGCGCCGAAGAAGGCCATCGAGGGGTTGACCATCCACCCGGTCGAGCGCATCGAGGAGGCGATCGACCTGCTGCGCACGCTGAGCTGAGTCGGGTTGAGCTGACATCGCGCAAAGCGTCACACCGTGACACGCCAGGGGTGGGAGCGCCCCTGCGACCGTGCGGCCAAACAAGAGCTATTATCATTTGCATCGGGCGGCTTTCGCCCTGCCGTGATTGCTCCCGCCCCGTATGACCGCTCCCCGTCTTTCCGACCTGCCCGCCGGTGCCCGTGGCACCGTCATCGGCCTGCGCGCCGAGGGCTCGCCCGATCCGCAGATGCTGCACCGCCTGAGCGAGCTGGGCTTCCTGCCCGGCGAGCCGGTGCAGCTGCTGCGCCGCGGCCCGGGTGGGCGCGAACCGCTCGCGGTGCAGATCGGCGAGACCTTCTTCGCGCTGCGCAGGATCGAGGCGCAGTGCGTCGAGGTCCAGCTCGAAGGGCTGCCGTCATGAGCACCGAAGCCCTGCAGGCCCTTCGGATTGCCCTGGTCGGCAACCCGAACTGTGGCAAGACGGCCCTCTTCAACCTGCTGACCGGCGCGCGCCAGAAGGTCGCGAACTACGCCGGCGTCACCGTCGAGCGCAAGGTGGGCAGCGCGACGCTGCGCAACGGCCGCACGGTGTCGGTGATCGACCTGCCCGGTGCCTACAGCCTGACGCCGGCCACACCCGATGAAGAGGTCACCCGCGAGATGGTGATGGGCCTGCGCGCCGGCGAGGCCGCGCCCGATGCGCTGGTCGCGGTGGTCGACGCCACCAACCTGCCGATGAACCTGCGCCTGGTGCTCGAGTTGCGCCGCCTCGGCCGGCCGATGATCGTCTCGCTGAACATGGCCGACGTGGCCCGCGCGCGCGGGCTGCAGATCGACGTGGCCAGGCTGTCGGCCGAGCTCGGCGTGCCGGTCGTCGAGACCGTCGCGGTGCAGAGCCGCGGCCACGAGGCGCTGCTGGCCCAGCTCGAGAAGCAGGCCGAGTGGCCGACGCCGCCGGTCGTCGCCGACACGCCGACGCTGCCCGAGCTGCAGCGCGAGGTGCGCCGCATCCTGGCGGTGGCGGTGCCCGGCGCGATGCAGTTCAAGCGCTTCAACCACCGCATCGACGCGGTCGTGATGCACCCGGTGTGGGGCCTGGTGCTGCTCGCGGCGCTGCTGTTCCTGATGTTCCAGGCGGTGTTCTCGTGGGCCAACGTGCCGATGGACGCCATCAAGGACGGCATGGCCGCGGCCGGCGAATTTTTGAACGCCCACATGGCCGAGGGCCCGCTGCGCAGCCTGCTGGTCGACGGCGTGATCGCCGGCGCCGGCAGCGTGCTGGTGTTCCTGCCGCAGATCCTGATCCTGTTCCTGTTCATCCTGGTGCTGGAAGACTCGGGCTACCTGCCGCGCGCCGCCTTCCTGCTCGACACCGTGATGGGCAAGGTCGGGCTGTCGGGCCGCGCCTTCATCCCGCTGCTGTCGAGCTTCGCCTGCGCGATCCCCGGCATCATGGCCACGCGCACCATACCCAACTGGCGCGACCGGCTCGCCACCATCATGGTCGCGCCGCTGATGACCTGCTCGGCCAGGCTGCCGGTCTACGCGCTGCTGATCGGCGCCTTCGTGCCGAAGCGCAGCGTCGGCTGGTTCAACCTGCAGGGCGTGACGCTGTTCGTGCTGTACGTGGCCGGCGTGGTGTCGGCGATGGCGGTGGCCTGGGTGCTGAAGCGCTCGTGGATGAAGAGCAGCTACCAGCCGCTGATGCTGGAGCTGCCGCCGTACCGCCTGCCGAACGTCCGCAACCTCGCGATCGGGCTGTGGGAGCGGGCGCGCATCTTCCTGCGCCGCGTCGGTGGGATCATCTTCGCGCTGACGGTGGTGCTGTGGTTCCTGTCGAGCTTCCCCGGGCCGCCCGACGGCGCCACCGGCCCGGCCATCCAGTACAGCCTGGCGGGTTACCTCGGTCGTGCGCTCGAGGTGATCTTCGCGCCGATCGGCTTCAACTGGCAGATCTCGATCGCGCTGGTGCCGGGGCTGGCTGCGCGCGAAGTGGCGGTCGGCGCGCTCGGCACGGTCTACGCGATGTCGGCGGCCGGCGAGGTGGCCGATTCGCTGGCGCCGGTGATCGCGCAGAGCTGGTCGATCGCGACCGCCTACTCGCTGCTCGCCTGGTACGTGTTCGCGCCGCAGTGCATGTCGACGCTCGCGGTGGTGCGCCGCGAGACCAACTCGTGGCGCTACCCGCTGATCATGGCGGGCTACCTGTTCGCGCTCGCGTACATCGCGTCCTTCATCACCTACCGCGTCACCCTCTGGCTCGGCGCTTGAACCGGGAGGCCTGCCATGCAAGACCTGATCGTCGGATTGATCGTCCTCGGCTGCTTCGGCTACGCGGTCAACGCGCTGATGCCGGCGGCGCTGCGCCGCACGGTCGCCGGGCACCTCGCGCGCTGGCCGGCCTGGCCGGCGCCGATCGCGCAGCGGCTGCAGC
>NZ_JBFUGW010000025.1:0-39372 GCF_056402735.1 Rhizobacter sp. P3_C12 | reverse complement strand
GGCCGGGCGGGCTGCGGGCCGGGCTCGCTGCTTCGGCCGGCGTGYTGGCGCTGGCGGCGTCGCTCGCGGCGCGGCAGCGGCCGCTGCAGGCCGGCGGCTGAACCTCAGTCGACCCCGAGGAAGCCGCGCATGCGCGCGATCTCGTCGGCCAGCCCGGCCTTGAACGCCGGGTCGCGCGGCGCGCGGCCGTCGACATAGCCGAGCTGCTGCTTCAACTGCCCGCCCACCAGCGACAGGTTGCCCCAGCCGATCACGCGGTCGTGCCACAGCAGCGGCAGCGCGTAGTAGCCGAACCTGCGCTTCGGCGCCGGCGTGTAGGCCTCGAAGCGGTAGGCCCAGCCCCACAGCAGCTCGAAGCGGGTGCGGTCCCAGACCACCGGGTCGAACGGCGCGAGCAGCCGCACCGCGTCGTCGGGCGCATGGCGGCGCGAGGCCGGGTTCTCGTCGGCCGGCCAGTACCAGGTGACGCCATCGAGCTGCAGGCTCGCGAGTTGCTCGCGCGCCAGCTTCATCGCGGCCTGCGTCTGCGCCTTCAGGTGCGGCGCGCCGTAGCCCAGCAGCCCGGTCAGGTGGGTCAGGCTGCGCGCCGGCAGCGGCGCGTACTTGCGCACGATCAATTCCAGCAGCGCGGCGGCGCGGCGCGCCCGCTCGCCGGGGCTGTCGTCGGCCGGCGGATGCTCGACCGCCTCGTAGACGCGGATGCCCGCATCGCGCCGCACGACGCGCAGCAGGCCGCGATAGTGCATGCCGTCGAGCAGGTGGGTGCTCGCGTTCGACGAGCCGCCCCAGTAGTTGGTGACGCGGCCGTGCGCGAAATGATCGTCGACCTCGCGCGGGTGCACGCGGCCGCGCTCGCGCACGAAGGCCAGCACGTCGGCGGCGCGGCGCTGCGTGGCGCGGTCCCACACCGTGGTGGCGACGCGCGGGTGCATCAGCGCCAGGTGCTCGCGCGGCAGGAAGCCGTAGTTGACGAGGCAGTCCTCCTCGATCGGCAGCTTCGCGTAGCGGCGCTCCAGCTCGCCGGCGCGGTAGCCCTTGACGCGGTGGCGCAGCGTCAGGTCCTGTGCGCGCGCCGGCGAGCGGATCGGATCGGCCTGCAGGAACCCCAGCTGGCGGATCGCGCGCAGCAGCGTGGTCGGCTTGAAGAGCGTGCGGGCGACGGCGTAGCGCCGCAGGTGGTCGAGCGTGATCGGCATGGAGCCGGATGATGCGTCATCGGCCCGTGCGCGCAAAGCGCCTGGCCGGTGACTGCTGACACTGTTTGCTGACGCTACTGCGCCAGCTGCTCCACCGTGTCGAGCTGCATCTCGAAGCTGAAGAAGCGGTCCCGCCCCTGCGCCTTCGCGGCGTACAAGGCCTGGTCGGCGCGCATCACCATGCCTTCCGCGGTGGTCTGGGCGTCGGGAATGCAGGTGGTGATGCCGCCGGTCAGCGTGACCAGGGCGCCGACCGGCGAGGCCGGGTGCGGCAGCGCCACGCCGGCCAGCATGCGGCGGATCGCGCGCGCGAAGGTCATCGCACCGGATTTCGGCGTGTTCGGCAGGATCAGCGCGAACTCCTCGCCGCCGTAGCGCGTCGCGCGGTCGCGCGGGCGGTGGCAGGCTTCGCGCAGCAGCGCGCCGATGCGGCGCAGGCAATCGTCGCCCTGCACATGGCCGAGCGTGTCGTTGTAGGGCTTGAACGCATCGAGGTCGCAGAACACCAGCGTCAGCGGCTGCTGCTCGCGGCGCGCTGCGCCGATCTCGGCATGCAGCAGGCGGTCGAAGCCGCGGCGGTTGATCAGGCCGGTCAGTTCGTCGAGTTCGCTCAGGTGCTGCAGGCGCTGGTTCGCGGTGCGCAACTCGGACGACACCTGCATCAGCTGGGCCTGCATCTGCAGCAGCCGGGTCATCGCACGCAGCTTGGCGGCCAGCACCACGGTCGACACCGGCTTCACCAGGTAGTCGTCGCCGCCGCTCTCGATGCCCTTCCACAGGTCCTGCTCCTGGTCGCGCGCGGACAGGAAGATGATCGGCGTCCAGCGGCCGGACTCGGCCTGGCGCATCTGGCGCGCCAGCCAGTAGCCGTCATGGCCGGGCATCACGACGTCGAGCAGCACCAGATCGGGCTGGTGGCGCTGGAACTGCTCCAGCGCCCAGGTCGCGTCGCCGGCTTCGAGCACCCGGTGGCCCAGCGCATCGAGCTGCGCGACGAGCGCGACGCGCACGCCGGGCTGGTCGTCGACGACGAGGACGGTCAGCGAGGAGGAGGAAGCGGCAGGAACGACAGGCATGGGCAGGACCGATGACGCCGATCTCGACGCCTTCGCCCCGCATATCGGCCGACCGCGCCGCGGCCTGAAGCGCCGGCAGCGATCGCCGACGGCGCGGCGCGCACTACCTCACGCCGGGCGCCGCTGGCCTCGCAGGGTCCTACAGCCCCGCCGCTGCCCGCAGCGCTTGGGCTTTGTCGGTCTTCTCCCACGAGAACTCCGGCTCCTCGCGGCCGAAGTGGCCGTAGGCAGCCGTCTTCTCGTAGATCGGGCGCAGCAGGTCGAGCATCTGGATGATGCCCTTCGGGCGCAGGTCGAAGTGCTCGTTGACCAGCGCGGCCAGCTTGTCGTCGGGCATCACGCCGGTGCCTTCGGTGTAGACCGTCACGTTCATCGGGCGGGCCACGCCGATCGCGTACGCCACCTGGATCTGGCACTGGCGCGCCAGGCCCGCCGCGACGATGTTCTTCGCGACGTAGCGCGCCGCATAGGCGGCCGAGCGGTCGACCTTGCTCGGATCCTTGCCCGAGAACGCGCCGCCGCCGTGCGGGCAGGCGCCGCCGTAGGTGTCGACGATGATCTTGCGGCCGGTCAGGCCGCAATCGCCCTGCGGGCCGCCGATGACGAAGCGGCCGGTCGGGTTGATCAGGAACTTGGTGTCCTTCAGCCACTCCTTCGGGAGCACCGGCTTGATGATCTCCTCGATGATGGCCTCGTTGAACGAGGCCTTCATCTTCTTCGGCGTCTCGCTCTGGTCCGGGCTGTGCTGGGTCGACAGCACGACGGTGTCGATGCTGTGCGGCTTGCCGTCGACGTAGCGCATCGTCACCTGGCTCTTCGCGTCGGGGCGCAGGAACGGCAGGCGGCCGTCCTTGCGCAACTGGGCCTGGCGCTCGACCAGGCGGTGCGCGTAATAGATGGGCGCGGGCATCAGCTCGGGCGTCTCGTCGCACGCGTAGCCGAACATCAGGCCCTGGTCGCCGGCGCCGGTGTTCAGGTGGTCATCGCTCGCCTGGTCGACGCCCTGGGCGATGTCGTTGGACTGCTTGTCGTAGCAGACCATCACCGCGCAGCCCTTGTAGTCGATGCCGTACTCGGTGTTGTCGTAGCCGATGCGCTTGATCGTGTCGCGCGCGACCTGGATGTAGTCGACGTGCGCGTTGGTGGTGATCTCGCCGGCCAGCACGACCAGGCCGGTGTTGGTCAGCGTCTCGGCGGCCACGCGCGAACGCGGGTCCTGCTTGAAGATCGCGTCGAGGATGGCGTCGGAGATCTGGTCGGCGACCTTGTCGGGGTGGCCTTCGGAAACGGACTCGGACGTGAAAAGGAAATCGTTCGACACTCTTAAACTCCAGCAAGGTTGAAAAAACGCGTTGCCGGACTTGGGTTCTTCGAGCGGCGAACGCTTTAGCAGGATTTTTGAATCGCCCCGCAAGTAGTTCATAACTCGGCGATGGCGGGATTATAGAAACAGATGACAACCCTACTGCGCTGGTTTGCCGGGCTTTCGCTGGGCTTTTTGCATCTTCTCGGCAGCGCCCTGGGCTGGCTGGGCTACGCGTTGTCCGGCAACTACCGGCGCCGCATGATCGACAACGCCGCCCAGGCCGGGCTCGACGGGCCCGCGTGGCGCCCGGCGATCGCATCGGCCGGCCGCATGGTGATGGAGCTGCCGAAGCTGTGGCTGCGGCCGATCGACCGCAGCGTGCTCGGCATGGTGCGCTTCGAGGACGAGGCGCTGCTGGCCCGCGCGCTCGAGGCAGGCCGCGGCGTGCTGCTGCTCACGCCGCACATGGGCTGCTTCGAGATCACGGCCCAGGCCATCGCCGAGCGCTGGGGCACGCAGCAGCCGATCACGGTGCTTTACCGCCCGGCACGCCAGGCCTGGCTGCGCCGCCTCGAGGAGACCGCCCGGGACCGGCCGCACCTGCAGGCGGTGCCGGCCACGCTGTCGGGCGTGCGCCAGATGATCCGCGCATTGCGCCGCGGCGAGATGGTCGGCCTGCTGCCCGACCAGGTGCCGCCCGACGGCATGGGCGTGTGGGCGCCCTTCTTCGGCAAGCCGGCCTACACGATGACGCTGGCGGCACGACTCGCGCAGCAGACCGGTGCCGTGCCGCTGCTGACCTGGGGCGAGCGGCTGCCGCACGGTGCCGGCTACGTGCAGCGCTTCTTCGAATTCCCCGGCACGCTGCCAGACGACCCGACCGCGGCGGCCAGCGCCGTCAACCGGGCGATGGAACAGCTGATACTGCAGTGCCCCGGCCAGTACCTGTGGGGCTACAACCGATACAAGGCGCCGCGCGAACATCCGGCGGACGCCGCGCCAAAAGAATAGAGAACTCGCGATGGGAACCCGCTTGCTGCTGGGAACGATGTGGCTGCTGCATTGGCTGCCACTGCCGCTGCTGGCCGCGCTGGGGCGCGGGCTGGGGCGGCTGCTGTTCGCGCTGGCGCGCTCGCGGCGGCGCGTCGCGCTGCGCAACCTGGAGCTCTGCTACCCCGCCTGGAGCCCGCAGCAGCGGTTCGCGCTCGCCCGCGAGCACTTCCAGTGGCTGGGCCGCAGCATCCTCGAGCGCAGCCTGCTCTGGTACGCGCCGATGGACCAGCTGAAGCGGATCATCCACGTCGAAGGCGACGTGAAGCTCGCCGAGCACAGCCAGCGGCCGGTGATGTGGCTGGTGCCGCACTTCATGGGGCTCGACGTGGCGGGCGTCGCGACGCTGCTGTTCCAGCGGCACCCGGCCTGCTCGATGTACCAGCAGCAGAGCAACCCGGTGATGGACGAGGCGATCCGCAAGGGCCGCATGCGCTTCGGCGACCATGCGGAGATCTTTCCGCGCAGCGACAAGGCGTTGCCGCTGATACGCGCGATCCGCAAGGGGCACGCCTTCTTCAACCTGCCCGACATGGACTTCGGCGCGCGCGATGCCGCGTTCGTGCCGTTCTTCGGGGTGCCGGCCGCGACGCTGCTCGCGCCGTCGCGCATGGCGCGTGCGCTCGGCATGGTGGTGCAGCCGGTGATCGCCGAGATGCTGCCCGGCGGCCAGGGCTACCGGGTGCGCTTCGGCGAACCGTTCACGCACTTCCCGAGCGACGATCCCGTCGCCGACACCGCGGCGATGAACCGCTGGATCGAGGACGAGATCCGCAAGAACCCGGCGCAGTACCTGTGGGTTCACAAGCGCTTCAAGACGCGGCCGGCGGGCGAGGCGTCGCTGTACTGACGGCCGCGCCCGCCCGCCCCCACTCAGTCGCTCAGTCGCTCCTCGGCAGTGCCAGCCGCGCGCCGAGCGCATTGCCCAGCCGGAGCGCGGTCTCGGCATCGACCGCGGCGGTCATCAGCATCGCGCGCTCCGGGCGGCCGGTGTCCATCTGCAGCAGCGAGAAGCCGAACCCGAGCAGCCAGGTGTGCAGCTCGAACAACGCGGCGCGCGGCGTGCGGCTGCGCCCTTCGTGCCAGTTCCAGCCGTAGATCGCCGCAATGCCGGCGGCCCGCGCCAGTTCGCGCCCCTGCCGCTCGACGTCGTCGATCTCGTCGATGCCGACCAGCAGCATCGCCCACTGGCCGTCCTGCTGCCCGCCTTCGGCCAGCAGTGCATGGCGCACCGCCTGCGGCACGGCGTCGCCGAATTGCACGCTGTTCACCACGCGCTGCTGCAGGCGCAGGCGCTCCTCGGTGCACAGGTGGCCGAGCACGAGGCGCAGCCATTCCAGCAGCGACACGTCATCGGGCTGGCGCGCCGGCGTGGTCGGCGTGGTCGGGGCAAGCGGCGGCACGGGTTCGCCGGGCACGCTGACGAACATCGGTTCCTGCTCGTCGAACCGGCGGCGAAATCGCTTCAGGAATTTCAGCATGGCACCGCCTCCCGACGCAGGATCAGGCAGGGCACGCCGCCCAGCCGCCAGCGCTTGTCGGCGCGCAATGGCGGCGCGAAGGCACGGCCGCAGGTGCAGGTCCGCGTGCAGGATCGACTGCCGCTGCGCACCCTGCATCGTCGGGTGAGCTTCAGCCGGACGGCTGGGGCGCGCGTCAGCGGCCCGCAGCGGGCGCCGGTGTCATCGCCGGTGTCATCGCCGAAAAAGGTGGTGTTCATGTCCATCGTGTCTCCCGTGAGGTACAGCCGGCGCGACGATCGCCTCCGGCATGGCTCGGCATGCTCGCCACGCTTTGTGCAGGCCTTTTGCAGACGGCCAGATGTTTTCGAGAAACCGGGATCTGGCTGGCAGATGGCCGGGATGAACGGCGACCCTGCCCGGCCCGCTGTCATGGCGCGCGGCGATAATCCCCGCCCATGAGAGTGCAGTTCACGAAGATGCAGGGGGCCGGCAACGACTTCGTCGTGCTCGATGCCACCACGGCGCCGCTGGCGCTGGATGCCGCGCAGCTGCGCGCACTGGGCGACCGGCGATTCGGCGTCGGCGCCGACCAGATCCTGGTGGTCGAGGCCAGCACGACGCCCGGCATCGACTTCCGCTACCGCATCTTCAACGGCGCCACCGGTGACGAAGTGGAACAGTGCGGCAACGGTGCGCGTTGCTTCGTGCGTTTCGTGCACGACAAGAACCTGAGCCACAAGACGACGATCCGCGTCGAGACGATTCGTCAGGTGCTCGAACTGCGCATGCAGGACGACGGCCGCGTCACCGTCGACATGGGCGCCCCGGTGTTCGACCTGCCGGCGCTGCCGTTCGATGCCAGCGGCCTGGCGCCGCGCGAGCTGAACGGCTTCGCGGTGTGGCCGCTGCCGGTGGGCACCGACACCGTCGAGGTGGCTGCGGTGTCGATGGGCAACCCGCACGCGGTGCAGGTGGTGGCCGATGTCGACACCGCGCCGGTCGCGACGCAGGGCCCGCTGATCGAGCAGCATGCGCGCTTCCCGCGCAAGGTGAACGCCGGCTTCATGCAGGTGCTGTCGCGCACGCACATCCGGCTGCGGGTGCACGAGCGCGACGCCGGCGAGACACTCGCCTGCGGCACCGGCGCCTGTGCGGCCGTGGTCGCCGGCATCCGCATGGGCCTGCTGGATGCGCGCGTCGATGTCGATGCGCGCGGCGGCCGGCTCACGATCGAATGGCAAGGTGCTGCCGGCAACCTTCAACAGCCCGTGCTGATGACCGGCCCCGCCACGACCGTCTTCGACGGCGTGATCCATCTGTAGGCAGAGACGTAAAGGGCCCACCCGTGAGCATCCAAGGCATCACCGAACAGGACATCGCGAACTACCTGGCCAACACGCCGGGTTTCTTCGAGCGCCATGCCGAACTGCTGGCGGCAGTCCAGCTGACCAGCCCGCACGGGCAGCGCGCCGTGTCGCTGCAGGAGCGGCAGATGGAAATGCTGCGCGAGAAGAACAAGGGGCTGGAGCTGCGCATCATCGAGATGATCCGCCACGGCACCGAGAACGTCTCGATCGCCGACAAGCTGCACCGCTGGACGCGCGCGATCATGCTGACGCACAACCCCGGCGACCTGCCCGACGTGCTGGTGGCGGAGTTGAAGCACCAGTTCATGATTCCGCAGTCGGCGATCCGCATCTGGGGCGCGGCCGACGTGTTCAATGTGCTGCCGTTCGCGAAGGCGGTCAGCGAAGACGCCCGCAGCTTCGCGGCCAGCCTCACGCAGCCGTACTGCGGCGTCAATTCCGGCTTCGAGGCGGCGCAGTGGCTGGCCGACGTGGCGACCGTGATGTCGCTGGCGCTGATCCCGCTGCGCGTGCGCCAGGACGACCCTGTCTTCGGCATGCTGGTGCTGGCCTCGCCGGACCCGACGCGCTACAGCGCCGACATGGGCACCGAGTTCCTGTCTCGCATCGGCGACATCGCGAGCGCCGGGCTGTCGCGGCTGCTGCCGATCGCTTGAGGACCTGAGGCCGTCCCCGCGATGACTGCACCGTCCGCCGCACTCGACGCGGACCTGCAGCGTCACCTCGTCCACCTCGAATCCGAGCGGCGCCTCGCGCCGCGCAGCCTCGTGCTGTACCGCGATGCGTTCGCGCGGCTGCAGGCCTTCGCGCAGGCGCAGCCGGTGTCGCTGCGTGCCACCCAGGTGCACCACGTGCGGCGCTGGGCGGCGCAGCTGCATGCGCAGGGGCTGGGCTCGCGCAGCATCGCGCTGGTGCTGTCGGCCTGGCGCGGCTTCTACCGCTGGCTCGGCCATGAGGGCGTGGTGCCGATGAACCCGGTGGATGGCGTGCGCGCCCCGAAAGCCGCCAAGCCGCTGCCGAAGGCACTGCCGGTCGACCAGGCGATGGCGCTGGCCGAGCCGCGCGAGGACGACGACACCGATCCGGCACTCGCCGCGCGCGACCAGTGCATCGTCGAGCTGTTGTACGGCTGCGGGCTGCGCGTCGGTGAACTGGTGGGGCTGGACGTGCGGGCCAGCAGCGAGGCGGCCGGCTGGGTCGATGCCGCCGAGGCCGAGGCGCAGGTGCTCGGCAAGGGCCGCAAGCGCCGCAGCGTGCCGGTGGGCGGGCTGGCGCTGCAGGCGCTCGCGCAATGGCTGGCGCTGCGCGGCACGCTGGCCGATCCGGGCGAACCGGCGCTGTTCGTGAGTCGGCGTGGCACGCGCCTGACCGACAGCCAGGTGCGTTCGCGGCTGAAGCGGCGCGCGCTGCAGGCCGGCCTGCCGACGCACGTGCACCCGCACATGCTGCGGCATTCGTTCGCATCGCACCTGCTGCAGTCCAGCGGCGACCTGCGCGCGGTGCAGGAGCTGCTGGGCCACGCCAACATCTCGACGACGCAGGTCTACACGAAGCTCGACTTCCAGCACCTCGCGAAGGTCTACGACGCCGCGCATCCCCGCGCCAAGCGAAAAACGTAGGTTCCGTCTTCCCCGTCAAGCCAATCCCTGCGTCGTTCTGCACGCGCAAAGGCGCGGGCGGGGGGTGTGATGCGAAGAAGACACGCATGACGCCCCGGGTGCAACCCGGGCTCAACCCCCATTTGTTCGCTTGTCATCCCCCACAAGGCAGGGCGGTGGCAGAAGGCGTGTGCGGGGAGGCTGTGGAGCGCCAATAAAGCCGGGGCGCCGGAGCTGGCTGGTTTCATGGCCCGCGTGCGCAGCACGCTTCGTGAACTGACTGTCGCCGACTGTCTGACCACAACGAACGAAGTGAGTGGCGGGAGTTTCGGCGACGGGCCATGAAACCAGTCAGCGCAGGGAAGTCCTCGCCCCGAGWGGGGCGAGGACCGCACCGGCCGGCGCACCACAGCCTCCCCGCACGCGCCTTCCGCACCAACAACCGAACGCAGCCCTACCTCAACACAGCCCCGATCACTTCATCGAGCTTGCGCAAGCCTTCGCGCGCATCGCCCAGGTAGCGCTGGATGCCCAGCCGCAGCGCCTTCGCCGCGGCTTCGTCGAACAGCTCCATCGCGTCCTTCACGTCCTCGCCCTTCTCCTGCAGCTGCAGCGCGGTGTTGCCGGTGGCCAGCGTCAACGCACCGAGCGCCGCGAGGCCGGTGTCGCGCGACGACACCTCGCCATAGCGGCCGTGGAAGCCGTCGAGCAGCTTGCGCGAGCGGGCATCCAGCATCTCGTCGAGCGCGTCGTCGACCATCGCCGCCACGTCGGCCCGCGTGAAGCGCCGCTGCAGCGCGTCTTCCACCTTCTCGCCCAGCGCATGCAACGCCGGGCCGTCGAACTTTTCCACCGGCTCCAGGCGGATCTCCTCGAACAGCGGGTAGCGCACCAGCTCACGGATCAGCACCGGGTAGCGCCAGCAGCGCCGCACGTGCTTGGGCATCAGCCAGCTCGCGAGGTTGCGGTAGTACTGGTGCACGTCGGTCAGGTTGCGGCCGGCCAGCCCGACCAGGTTGACGTTGACGAAGTGATGCCAGGTCGAATCGGTGACGACGCGGCCCACCTCGGCCTGCTGCCCGTCGTAGGCGCAGACCGGGATGAACGAGCGCGGCGCGACCGCCGCCTTGCCCGGGAACGCATTGCCCTCGGACACCGTCAGCGCGATCGCCTCCGGCACGACGCGCTGCGTGCTGCCGGTGGCCATCGGCCATTCGTCGGTGACGCCGTCGGGCAGCTTGCCGGTCAGCACCGCCGGCACGCGGCATTCGCCTTCGTGCGGGTGGTCGGGGAACACCTCGATCGCGCGCGCCGGCGCGGCGCCCGGCACCTGCAGCACCGGGTGCGCCACGCCGACGCCGAAGCTGGTGCGGAAGTTCACGTACAGCCGCTGCGGCAACGCATCGGACTGGTCGGCGAACTCGAACACGTCGTTGGCGCCGGGCGCGGTGGTGGTCAGCCGGTCGATGCCGCCGCCGCTCGGCGTGTCGGCCGCGGCCCAGCGCCGCATGCCTTGCACGCGCGGGATCGTCATGCACATCGCGGCGCCCAGGTCTTCATGGTCGCCGGTGGCGAACAGCCCGCCGCCCTGCTGCATGAAGTTGACGATCGCCGCCTGCGCGCCCGGCTCCTGCGCGAGCCCGGCGCCGCCCTCGGTGGTGATCGCGAGCAGGAACACCACGTCGTAGCGCGATTTCAGCAGGCCATGCGCCGCGTCGGTGAACTGGAAGTTGCTGATGTGCTGGCTCGTCGTGTCGAGCGTCGCGGCGCCGACGGCCCCCGGCGTGTACAGCGCGGTGCGCACGATCGGCGTCATCGCGTGGACGGTGCTGGTGCGCAGCGCGTCGACGAAGCGGGTCAGGCCGAAGTCGTCGCCGGCACTGAAGTTCAGCCCGTCGGTGACGACCAGGATCTTGGGCGTGCATTCGCGAAACCATTTGAGGATGAACGTGTCGAGCACGGCCAGGTTCTTGAGCGTGGGCATGGCGGAGCCTCCTTGGCAACCAGGGGATGTGTGGAACGGCGCGCGGACCGCGCGCTGGAACCAAGTTAGGCGGCGCCTGGGGCGATCGATATCCCTAGCCTGTCGATGTCTCCCCCATCCCGGGGGGCGGTGCGCCGCGTCGCCGACAATCGGGCCCATGAAGACAATCACAGTGCGTGAAGGCAAGGAGCGCTCGCTGCAGCGTCGCCACCCCTGGGTGTTCGCGGGCAGCATCGCCGGCGGCAAGGCCGACCTCGGCGAGACGGTGCGCGTGCAGGCGCACGACGGCAGGTTCCTGGCCTGGGCCGCCTGCAGCCCCCATTCGCAGATCCGCGTGCGCGCCTGGAGCTTCGACGAGAACGAGCGCATCGACAGTGCGTTCTTCCTGCGCCGCATCGAGCAGGCGATCGCGATCCGCGCGCGGCTGCCGATCGCGAGCGACGGCGTGCGGCTGATCCACGGCGAGGCCGACGGGCTGCCGGGCCTGATCGTCGACCGCTACGGCGACACGCTGAGCGCGCAGTTCCTGTCGGCCGGCGCCGAGCGCTGGAAGGCGACGATCGCCGACCACCTGCTGAAGGCCACCGGCCTCACGCGCCTGTACGAGCGCAGCGATGCGAACTCGCGCGAGCTCGAGGGCCTGCCGCCGTCGACCGGCTGGCTGCGCGGCGACGGCGCCACCGAGGTCACGATCCGCGAGCACGGCTGGCAGCTGAGCCTCGACGTGGCCGAGGGCCACAAGACCGGCTACTACCTCGACCAGCGCGACAGCCGCAAGCTGTTCGCCGACACCGTGCGGCACTTCGGCCTGCAGCGCGTGCTGAACTGCTACAGCTACACCGGCGGCTTCAGCGTGGCGGCATTCGCCGGCGGCGCGACGCAGGTGACGAGCGTCGACTCGTCCGGCCCGGCGCTCGAGCGCGCCCGCGCGCATGTGCTGCGCAACGGCTTCGACGATGCAGCGCACGAGACGCTGGACGCCGACGTGAACCAGACGCTGCGCGCGATGCTGCAGGAAGGCCGGCGCTTCGACGCGATCGTGCTCGACCCGCCGAAGTTCGCGCCGACCGTGTCGCACGCCGAGCGCGCTTCACGGGCCTACAAGGACATCAACCGGCTCGCGCTGATGCTGCTGGAGCCGGGCGGCGTGCTGTTCACCTTCTCGTGCTCGGGCGGCATCAGCCCCGACCTGTTCCACAAGATCGTCGCCGGTGCCGGGCTCGATGCGCAGGTCGACGGGCTGGTCTATGCGCGCACCGGCGCGGCGCCGGATCATCCGAT
Organism: Rhizobacter sp. P3_C12; assembly: GCF_056402735.1. Taxonomy (NCBI): domain Bacteria; kingdom Pseudomonadati; phylum Pseudomonadota; class Betaproteobacteria; order Burkholderiales; family Sphaerotilaceae; genus Rhizobacter; species Rhizobacter sp. P3_C12. The sequence continues at coordinate 27,051 of NZ_JBFUGW010000025.1, read as the reverse complement.
GACGATCACCTTCCCCGAAGGCGACTACCTGAAGGGGCTGGTGATCATCAAGCGCTAGGCTGCGCGCCGAACCGCGCCTGCCACCGCTCCAGCGGCACCCGCGCCGCGTTGCAGACGTACGAGATCGCGCGGTACCAGCCGGCGAGCAGCAGCAATTCCAGCAACTGCGGCTCGCTCCACACGGCGGCCAGTTGCACCCACAGGTCGTCATCGACATCGGCCGTGTCGTGCAGCGAATCGACCAGGCGCACCAGCAAGGCGTCACGCTCGGTCAGCGAGGCATCGTCGGCGCGGCCGCGCTCGATCGCCACCACCTGCGCCGGCGTGAAACCGGCCGCGTTCGCGAACGCCGTGACGTGCACGCCCCATTCGTACTCGGCGCCGCAGCGCGCGCAGGCGCGGTCGATCACCACCTCGCGGTCGCGCAGCGGCAGCATCGCGTGGCGCCCGAGCATGAAGCCGCCCCACGGCATCAGCCGCTCGGCCAGCAGCGGGTGGCGCGCGAACACGCGGAACAGCTGCAGCACGTCAACGGCTTCGGGCGGCGTCATGCGGCGCAGCAGCACCTCGATTTCAGGCTCGTACGGCGCGCTGACCGGCGGAATGCGGGCCGCCAGGTTCGGGGAAGCTTCGGTCGGTGTCATGACGATCTCCTTGCTGCTACAGAAATAGTAGCAAACGGAGCTTGGCACTGAAGCCGGCATGGCATAGTCGCCAACGTGACGACTTCATCGCCCCGCCCGAAGGCCCCGCTGCCCGGCACGCGCGTGCGCGGCTCGGCCAGCGGCCGGCCGATCATGGCCTTGCTGGACCTGTTGGGCCGGCGCGGCACACTGCGGCTGCTGTGGGAGCTGCGCGACGGGCAGCCGCAGAACTTCCGCGCGCTGCAGCAGAGCATGGGTGGGGTGTCGCCCACGCTGCTGAACAGCCGCGTGAAGGAGCTGCGCGCGGCGCAGCTGCTGGAGTTGCGCCCCGAGGGCTATGCGCTGACGGCGCGCGGCCTCGGGCTGCTGGACGAACTGGGCCCGCTCGACCGCTGGGCGCAGAACTGGGCGCGCGCGCTCACGCGATGACCGGCAGCGCGATGCGCGGCTCGAACTTCGCGCGGTGCACGTTGAAGAAGGCCTTCACGTTGCGCACGTTGGCATCCTGCGTGAAGAGGCGCTGCACCAGCGCGTGGTAGCCCGCCATGTCGGGCGCCTGCATCACCAGCATGAAATCCGGCCCCGGCGACACGCGGTAGCACTGCTGCACCGCCGGCTCGGCCACCGCGCGCGCCTCGAAGGCCGCGAGGTGCTCGGCGCCCTGGCGATCGAGCGTGATCTCGGCCAGCACCGTGAGCCCGACGCCGAGTTTCTCGGGCGACAGGATGGCAACGCGCCGCTCGATGACGCCGGCCTCGACCAGCCGCTTCACGCGGCGCAGGCAGGTGGCCGGCGAGGTGTGGGCGGCGGCGGCCAGGTCCTGGTTGGACAGCGAGGCGTCGTTCTGCAACAGCTCCAGCACCCTCAAGTCGGTGGGGTCCAGGCTCAGTTTTCTGTCCAATTCAACCACCTAACGAATCCTTTTGAAATATTTCATCCATATTCATGGATGACGGCAGATTATTTCATTCGTCGCTATTTTGCGCAAACATTCACCGCGGCAACCTGCCTACGATCCGCCCCATCCCAGTTTCACCAGAGAGAACTCCCATGTGTGGCATCGTCGGCGCCGTCAGCACCCGCAACATCGTTCCGATCCTGATCGAAGGGTTGAAGCGCCTGGAATACCGCGGCTATGACTCCTGCGGCGTGGCCGTCCACCAGAACGGGCAGCTGCGCCGGGCGCGCAGCACCTCGCGCGTGGCCGAGCTCGAGGCCAACGTGCGCAGCGACGAGATCCAGTCGGGCACCGGCATCGCCCACACGCGCTGGGCCACGCACGGTGCGCCGGTGGTGCACAACGCGCACCCGCACTTCTCGGCCGGGCCGGGGGCCAAGGCGGCCTCCGCCGGGCGGATCGCGCTGGTGCACAACGGCATCATCGAGAACCACGACGAGCTGCGTGCCGAACTGAAGGCCAAGGGCTACGTGTTCGACAGCCAGACCGACACCGAGGTGATCGCGCACCTGGTGGACCACCTGTACGACGGCGACCTGCTCGATGCGGTGCAGCGCGCGACGCTGCAGCTGCGCGGCGCATTCGCGATCGCGGTGTTCTGCCGCGACGAGCCGCACCGCGTGATCGGTGCGCGCGAGGGCTCGCCGCTGGTGCTCGGCATCGGCAGCAAGGAGAGCGGCGAACACTTCCTGGCCTCGGACGCGATGGCGTTGGCCGGCGTCACCGACCAGATCGTCTACCTGGAAGAAGGCGACGTGGTCGACCTGCAGCTCGGCAAGGTGTGGATCACGAGCCGCACCACCGACGGTGTCTACAAGGTGGTGCAGCGCGAGGTGCGCACGGTGCAGGCACACACCGGCGCGGCCGAGCTGGGCCCGTACCGGCACTACATGCAGAAGGAGATCTTCGAGCAGCCGCGCGCGATCGCCGACACGCTCGATGCGGTGGAGAGCGTCACGCCGGAGCTGTTCGGCGACGGCGCGTACAAGATCTTCAAGGACGTGGACCAGGTGCTGATCCTCGCCTGCGGCACCAGCTACTACAGCGGCTCGACCGCGAAGTACTGGCTGGAGAGCATCGCGAAGATCCCGACCAGCGTCGAGATCGCGAGCGAATACCGCTACCGCGACAGCGTGCCGAACCCGCGCACGCTGGTCGTGACGATCACGCAGAGCGGCGAGACCGCCGACACGCTGGCCGCGCTGAAGCACGCGCGCAGCCTGGGCATGAAGCACACGCTGACGGTGTGCAACGTGGCGACCAGCGCGATGGTGCGCGAATGCGAGCTGGCCTACATCACGCGCGCCGGCGCCGAGATCGGCGTGGCGTCGACGAAGGCGTTCAGCACGCAGCTGGTCGGGCTGTTCCTGCTGACGCTGGCGCTGGCGCAGGTGCGCGGGCACCTGAGCGATGCGCAGGAGCAGGAGCACCTGAAGGCGCTGCGCCACCTGCCGGTGGCGGTGCAGGCGGTGCTGGCGCTGGAGCCGCAGGTGATCGCGTGGAGCGAGGAGTTCGCACGCAAGGAGAACGCGCTGTTCCTGGGCCGCGGGCTGCACTACCCGATCGCGCTGGAAGGCGCGCTGAAGCTGAAGGAGATCAGCTACATCCACGCCGAGGCCTACCCGGCCGGCGAGCTGAAGCACGGGCCGCTGGCGCTGGTGACGGCGCAGATGCCGGTGGTGACCGTCGCGCCGAACGACGCGCTGCTGGAGAAGCTGAAGAGCAACCTGCAGGAAGTGCGGGCGCGCGGTGGCGAGCTGTTCGTGTTCGCCGATGCGGACACGCGCATCGAATCGAGCGAAGGGCTGCATGTGATCCGGATGCCGGAGCACTATGGGGCGCTGTCACCGATCCTGCACGTGGTGCCGCTGCAGCTGCTGGCGTATCACACGGCGTGTGCGCGCGGGACGGATGTGGACAAGCCGCGGAACCTGGCGAAGAGCGTGACGGTGGAGTAAAGGCGGAGGTTGAAGGCGACTGCTCCGGTGCTTTCAAGCGGACCGGATGTGGTGGGGTGCAGGGCGGATGCGGCAAGGTTCGTCCAGCTGAGCAGCTAGGATCCGGACATGGACGAGCTTGTAGCCCTTCTTCTGAGGCATGGACCTCTGGTTGTATTCGCGGTGACGCTCGCTGCCAGAGCAGGCGCCCCGCTTCCGGCCGCGCTGCTGCTGGTGACTGCCGGCGGGCTTTCCGCGGCTGGTCGGATCAGCCCGACCGTGACGGTGGCCGTGTCGATCCTCGCCAACTTGATTGGCGACATCGGATGGTTCGTGGCGGGCAGAACGTGGGGCTACCGAGTACTCGGCCTTGTCTGCCGCGTCTCGCTGTCACCCGACAGCTGTGTGCGGCAGAACGAAGAACTCTTCGAACGATGGGGCGGTTTTGGGTTGCTCGCCGCCAAGTTCGTTCCCGGGGTGTCGCTGCTTGCTGCTCCGATGGCCGGTGCGCTGCGCATGACCTGGCCGAGATTTCTGTCATGGAACCTGGTGGGCGCGTTCGCATGGACGGCCGCCTTCATGGGTCTTGGGGCCCTCTTCAAGTCCGAGATCAACGCAGCCCTGTCGATGCTTGCAGACGCGGGCTTCAAGGCGCTGCTGGCCCTCGGTGCGCTCATGGTGGTGATCGTAGGTTCTCGGTGGATCGCAAGGCGCAGGGAAGCCTCCAACAGGGCGGACATGCTCGTTTCCGCGCAGGATCTTGCCGATGAGATTGCGCAGGGCAAGAAGCCCGTCCTTCTGGATGTCCGAGGCCGGGCGGCTCGCACCGCAACAGGCTCACTTGAAGGGTCGGTCATCGCCGAGCTCGGCCGAATCAAGGACGCCGTAGCAGACGTTCCCAAAGACGCGAACCTCGTGACCTATTGCAACTGTCCCAACGAGGCCAGCGCGGTCGTCGCTGCGCATGCACTTCGGTCGCTTGGTTTCAGGCGAGTACGGGTGCTGGCTGGCGGTCGCGACGGCTGGGCCGACGGCGCAAACTGACAAGCCCGTGGGCCGAGCCCCTGATACGGCTCCGGCTAAGTGCGTTTGCCAAGGCCCGCTTCCCGCTCGAGATAGCCAAGGCAAAGTGAGATGAGTTGACTGCGCAGCATCCGCGTCAGCTTGCGTGGAGCCTGCTCCTCCAGTACGCCCTTGGTCGGTCTTCGACCATGGTCGGGAGCGGCTTGCCATGGACTTTGCGCGCGGCTTCTTCCACTGCTTGAGCGAAGCCGTCCAGATGACGTTCCAAAACGGCATTCAATAGAGCCAGCTTGTTGGGGTAGTACTGGTACAGCGTCCCCACCGAAACACCGGCTCGCTCAGCCATCGGCAGTGCTCACTGATCTGCTGGTCGGCAAGCTGCGCGGATCACACAACGGAGCGTACTTCAACTACACCGGCAAGGAGCTTGAGCCGGCCTTCCCTGCCAAGGATCAACGAATTGCCACCGATCTATTCACGACGAGCGATTTGCTGTTGACGCGGTTCGCGTAAAGCATTGGCAACGAGAGCGTCAACTCCTTGCGGAGTTCGTCTCGATGCCGCTGCGCTACCAGCACGCCAAACTCGATCTCGATGACGCCATGAAGGATATGTCGTGGCGTTTGCAGACGCCAACATTTGCGGATCGGGTACTGCACCGTCAGTACGGATAGCCGGGAATCGCCAGATCCACCTTGTAAACGCCGCGAGCGCTGCCGAAGCCCATGGCCGTGATGAACAAGGTCTTTCGATCGCGGCCCCCAAAGGCCACGTTGGTGACCGAGCCCGAACCGCTCGGCATGAGGATGCGGCCCACTTCCTTGCCCTCGGGGTTCAGAACGATCACATCGGTCGAGGTGACGTACAGGTTGCCGGCGCAGTCCACCACCATGCCATCTCCACTGGAGACAACCCCGCTGCCGAACTTCTCAGCCGTGCCTGGCGAACCGTCGGCGGCAACGGCGTACTTGAACACGCCATCCTGCGCCGTGAGGTAGAGCGTCTTCTCGTCAGGCGACAGGGTGATGCCGTTTGGATTGCTTCGATCCGCATCCACCAGCACCGCGGTGCTGGTGCCCGGCGCTACCCGGTAGACGCCAGTGCGCGGCTGCGGGTTGGGCGAAGCGGCCTGCCAGTTCGGGTCGGTGAAGTAGAGGGTGCCATCGGTGCGGAAGGTCAGGTCGTTCGGAGAGCCAAAGCGAGCGCCGTTGTAGCTGCCGACCACCAAGGTTTCGGAGCTGCCAGGCAGGGCAAATCGAACGATGCCGCCCACCTTGTGGCTGGAACCGTAGAGGTGGCCGGCTTTGTCCACCGCCAAACCGTTGGTACCGGCTGTGGACACCACCACGGTACCGACGCCGTTGCTGTCGATCTTCACGATGCGGCTGGGTGGCGGGTTGTTGCCGGGGCCGAACTCGCTGACGTAGAGCGCGTCATCCAACCACACGGCGCCCTCGACGTTCCCAAACTGGATTTGGTAGTTGTCGTTGGGCAGCGCATTGTCCAGGCGGGTCACCGTGGAGCCACTGGGCACCGGCTTGCCGGCATAGGGCCCTGCGGGGCAGATGCTGGCCCCAGGAGCAGGAGCAGGGGCAGGTGCAGGTGCAGGCGATGAGCCGACGGGTGACGCTGGGGTGCTCGAGTCATCACCGCCCCCACAGGCCGACAGCACCAGTGCGCACAGCAGTGCGCTTGTTGCAGTCGAGCGAGTCGAGCGCTGGCTTGGAATGCTCATCATGAAGTTCCTATTGCGTCAAAGTGTGGCGCGCACATGTCGTCCGACATGACGCGCTCTCGTTTCCCGGTTGCGATTGTGTGGGGCGCGACATCGGGCGAAATTGATGAAACTGTGACGAACCGAAGAACCGACGAATGACACGAGCGGCGTTGGTGCGGCGAGACGCCATGCAACAAGATGCAAATTCACCCCGAATTGATTGACATCGAACGGCGCGTTGTCTGGCGGATCAGATGCAGATCCACCATGTCGCAGACATTTTTTATGATGAGTCAGGCAATGCAATGGCGCAAATAGCCGGCGCCAATTCCAGTTCATTACCGAACTCTGATTGCTTCTGTCATCTAGTCCGCCCTGAACAACTGAATCGTGCCGACTTTCGGTCCCGCCCTGGACGGGCGATTGCCATTGCTCGCTCAGCGTTCGAAAACGCGTCAGCTGCGCGACTTCAAGCTGAGCATTGCAAAGTGCTCGTAGTGGCCGACGCCGTTCTTGACCACGGGGTCTTCGGACGTGAAGTCGGAGATCTCCCGGTCGTCGGCGATCTGGTACAGCGAGACGCCGTAGCCGCCGGCGGGATCCATGACCGGCCCGTGAGCGACGATCACGCTCTGGGCCAGCAACTCATTCATGTAGTCAGCGTGGCGCTTCATCAGGCTGCGCTCTTCATCCGAGAGCGTCGGCAGGAAGTCCGCCCGCGGCGGGATGAATTTGCAGAGGTAGTACTTCATGTTCATCTCCGGCTGATCCGCCCGTCAGGCGGCGGTTTGGACGCTCTTGAGGATCGAGCCCTCGAACATCTTGGGCGCGTAGCTCTGCAGGAACAGGATCATCCCCGTCATCTTGCCGACGGGGTTGCTGAACTTGGGATCCTTGCTGGCGATCAGCTTGGAGATGGTGTCGACGACCGCGTCCGGCGCCTGGGCCTCGTCGAGCCCCTTCTGCGTGGCCGCGTTGGCCTGCTTGCGATAGGTGTTGTAGTCGCCGATGGCCCGGCCGGTCGCCGCGACGGCGTGGTTGCCGAGATTGGTCTTGAACCACACCGGCTCGACCATGCTGACCTTGATGTTGAACGGGTTCAGCTCGAAGCGGAGGGACTTGAAGAAGCCTTGGACCGCGTGCTTGGAGGCCGTGTAGAACGACAGGTTCGGCGGGCCGATCAGGCCGACGATGGAGCTGACGGTGATGACCTGGCCTTCGCGCTGGGCACGGAAGTGCGGCAGCAGCGCGTTCGTCACCTTGACCGTGCCCCAGAAGTTCGTCTCGAACTGTTGGCGACCGACCTCCAGCGGTGTCTCCTCGGCCAGGCCGGTGACCATGTAGCCGGCGTTGTTCACCAGCACGTCCAGGCGCTGGGTGAGACGGAACAGCTCCTGCGTGAAGCTCTTGATGGACTCGTCGTCGTCGATGTCCAGTCGGATCAGCTTGAACGGCAGATGGGGGTACTTTTGCGGGTCGCGGCTGGTGCCGATGACGTTGCAGCCCTGCTGCTGCAGGCGGGTGGCCACCATCAGGCCAAATCCGGAAGAGGCGCCGGTGATCAGGACAGTCTTTTTCATGGTCAGTGCTTTCGAGGCTGCAGAGCCGGGGGCTGCTGCTGGGTTGGGATGACCGGGCCTGCAAGCCCGATGACGAAGCGTTTGGAACGAGATCGACTGTGCCCAGGCAGCGGCGCCGCGGCACTCGCCGAACACGCCAATCAACATACGGAATGCGCCAACGAATGCGCCCAACCTGGCGCGTTCCGCTGGTGCGGATCCTCGGGCCCACTCGTAGACTGACGTCATGCAGGAAGAGAAAGCACCCACCCCCAGGCTGCCGGACGGGCGCCCGGCACACGCGGGCACCTTTGCAGTCTGGCCCGGCTGGCTGCTGCTCATGCACGATGCAGGCGTGAACGGCGCCCATGTGCTGCGCCGGGCGCAACTGCCCGGCGACCTCTTCGCGCGGCCCAACACGCGGCTCGATTCGCAGACGTACTTCAAGCTGTGGGCCGCCATTGAGGTGGATGCCGGCACCGAGGACGGCCCCGTGCCCTTGAGGCTCGCGAAACGGATGACGTCCGACTGGTTCGAGCCCGAGCTGTTCGTTGCCTTGTGCAGCGACAACCTGAACGGTGCCTTGGCGCGCCTGGCCAAGTACAAGCGCCTGGCCGGCCCGATGGCCTTGCACATCGAGCGCACGGAGCGCAGGACCACGGCGACGCTGGAGTTCCTGGACCACGCGATGCCGCCGCCGCCCGTGTTGATGGCCTTCAAGCTGGTGTTCCTCGTCCAACTGGCGCGGCTGGCCACCCGCAGCAAGCTGCACCCGCTGCGCGTCGGGTGGCCGCAGCCGACCCCATCGGCCCAGGAAACGCGGGCCTACGCCGACTACTTCGGCGTCTCGGTCGAGACGGCACTGGTGCCGACCCTGGTGTTCTCGGCAGAGGACGCGCAACAGCCCTTCCTGACCGCCAACCACGGCATGTGGTCGTTCTTCGAACCCGCGCTGCGCCAGCGGCTTGCCGACCTGGACCGGCACGCGACAACAGCCGACCGCGTGCGCAGTGCACTGCTCGAGGCCATGCCTGCCGGCGGCCTCTCGATGCAGGCGGTGTGCCGCAAGTTGGGCGTCAGCAGCCGCACGCTGCAACGTCGGCTGCAGGACGAAGGCACGAACTTCCAGCAGACGCTGGACAACCTGCGCAACGCGCTGGCCCACCACTACCTGCAGAACTCGCTGATGTCGGGCGCGGAGATCGCCTTCCTGCTGGGCTTCGAAGATCCCAACTCATTCATCCGGGCGTTTCAAGCCTGGACCGGCAGCACGCCGAATGCCGTGCGCTCGGCTCATGCGGCTTCCAAGGGCGCCGCGACTGAGCCCGAGGCGCTCCCTGGCTGACCGCGCCTCCTGTTGGCAGTCGGGGCTGCGGCCGGTCTTGCGGGCAAAGAGGCGCTCGAAGGACCGTTGCGATGCGGCTCGCGGGATCGTTGGGTTCGAAGAACATCGCCGTGTACTGCTCCAGCGTCGCGGGCCCCTGTCCTGCCACGTCGTAGAACAACTGCTCGCCCGGTTTGATGAGCTTGCCCGGCGGAGTGCCGGGTTCGCCCACGCCACCCGGCGCCTCGGGGCTCGGCATGGGGTGAACTTCCACTCTGGGCGCCTCGGCCAACGCGTGCAAGCGCTGGCCGACTGGATCGAGTCCAGCCTGCCAATCATCATGGATGCGCGGCGGTCGATGGGGACGTGACCTGCCTCCAATCACGGCCTCGCTGACTTGCTCGCGGCGCCCCCCGCGCTTCCATGCCGCATCTAGCGCATTCGCCCCGGTTCGAAGCGCAAGAACGAAAACTCCGCCTCGCAACCTGCGGCCTTCGGGCTACAGGCGTAAAGACCACATGACACTGATTTCACTGCCGGCCGTTCAAGCAGGCGTGCCATCCGAATTTGCTCCCAGTCCTGACCGTTGAAGGACGACTCGACGATGTAGTCGTTGCCTTCGGCCCGGACCCGGAACCAGACGGTACGCACCTCTGCCGCGATCGGCTGTGTTGACCAGTCCGAATACTGACCATTGGTGACAACCGCGCCCAAGCGGCTGGAGCCATCTGGCTCGAACTCGACGGAGGTCTTGAGCCAGCAAGCGGGCGACAGACGCACCATGAGGCCCGCTTGGTCGTACTGGTGCAGCGGGTTCGACGTGACCTTGGTCGTGAGCACGAAGTCGCCAGCAGCCTCAAGGAACAGGAAATGGCCGTTGTCGACTTCGAAGCCGTAGTGGGTTCGTTGCCAGAAGTCGGTCGCGGCGTCTGGATTGAGCCGAAGGCACATTGCAGCGCTGTCCACGCGCCAGCTCGCGGGTTCGCAGCGCCAACTCAAGCGTGGGCTCAAATCCGGCTTGGAGAAGTCCTCGAAGAGCGGCGAGTCATTCATGTCGTGGCTATCGGTTGTGTGAAACTCAAGTCATCTGGATCGCAGTGTCTGCGACGGTAACTCGCCGAACAGCGCCCTGTACCGCTGGGCGAAGTGGCTCAGATGGTTGAATCCCCTGTCCGCGGCCGCCTGCGCAATGGTCAGGTCCACCGCCCGTGTCGACATCAACCGCCGTCGCACGACGTTCAGCCTCACGCAGCGCAGGTAGTCCACCGGCGTCGTGTCGGCGACCTGCCTGAAGCTGTTCTGCAAGGTGCGCCGGCTCGTGCGAAGGCGCAGGCACAGCTCCTCCACGCTGGGCGGGGAATCCCCCCTGCCTTCCACCATTCGATGGCATTGCGCAACGATGTAACTGGCCGACGCGCTCCCGACGGCCTGCCCTGCGTCGGCTGCACCATTGAACAGTTCGTGCAGCGCTTCGAACACGCCACAGGACACCGACCGATCCTCGATGGCTTCCGACTTGCGCGGGTCGGTTGCCGGCGTCTCAGCGAACAACGAAAGCAGGACGTACCGCAATCGCTGCATCGCGAGCCCCGGGGCTCGCAGCACGGAGCGGGGCAGCAGGGCCCGGGCCCCCGGTGCCCACGGCCGTTCCTCCGACAGGCGACGAAATTCGTCCAGCTCGAACGTCACCGCCACAAGCTCCATGCCTTTCGGGCGTTGCAGCGTGAACTCGTCGCCACTGCGAAGGACGACCATGCTGTCCCCGTGCATTTCATGGCCCTGCATCCGCGGCGTTTCGGCCAACGTCCCCAACGGGATCGCGAAGCAGATCTTGCCGTTGGGTAGACAGCCCTGTTGAATCACCCGCTCGCTCATCCATTTGCGAAAGACGTGGATGCTGCCGGTCGTCGCTTCGGCCAGCGAACTGTGCATGACCCCCGGCGACACCTGAAGGTAGCGCTGGTTCCACTCAGGCGCCGAGGCGCCATGCACGTGGAAGTTGTCGAATACGTCCAGCTTGAGTGTCATGCGGTGTCCCGTGGCAGCGCTGCTGTCGAAGAATAGCCCTGGCTCCGGTTCCGCGCCACTTTGCCGATTCGGGCTAACGGTGCCGGGTGCGCGCGCTGCATAGTGGGCGCACCTTCTCCGTCGAGGACATCCTTCCAGATGTGGACACGATGTATTTCGCGCCTCCTGGCGCACGTGCTGGCACTGACGCTCGCAGCCTGTGCTTCAACAACCGAACTCCCTTCTCGCAGACCCGAAGGAATGCCCGTCATGAACGTGGAACAGATCAAGGGGGCCCTGGTGGGCGACTGGGTCAGCATCGCCCCGGAGGTCCGGCCGAGCGCCGGCAAGAATCCTGACGGCACGCTGAAGCCGTTCTATCTGAAGCGTGAGTTCAAGTACCTGGCTGGGGATCGGTTCGAGCTGGACATCGTCAACTCGGCAGACCCGAACGGTGCGGTTCCCATTGCTCGAATCGCCATCCGGGGTCGAATGCTCTGGCGCGGGCCGCACGCGATCGCCGCCGGGGCGCAGAAGACTGACTTCGTCGCTGACGAGGGTTACGAGGTGACGCCGCTGAACCAGGGGTTTGCCGATCTGCTGAACCAGATCGCCGCCAGTGGCTACAGAAAGTGGCAAGTCAACGACACGCAAAGCGTGTTCGGCAAGGCGTTCGCCCCGTTCGGGTTGAGCGAGGGCAAGAACTTCATGGAGTTCGACCTCGTCTACCTGAGCCACGGCATGTTGTTCTGGGGTGCACGCAATGTGGACGGCCGTGGGTTCGACAAGGAAGAGAACAGGCCGACGAATCTGCAGATCCCGCTTGCGCGGAAGTGAGGCCTCGGTGCCCGAACGCCTTGAGATGTGCTGCCCAGGACGGAAATCCTCCGCGCTCACGGCCGCTCCCGCTCAGTAAACTTCATCTCTCATTCCTCGCTTGGTCCTCACCTTGGTTTCATCCGCACACCGTCCTGCACACGCTCTGTTCACCTTCGGCTACGAGGGTCTGTCGATTGACGCGTTCATCGAGCGCCTCAAGGAGGCTCACGTCGAGTTGATCGTCGATGTGCGCGAGCTGCCGCTGTCGCGCAAGAAGGGCTTCTCCAAGACATCCTTCCGTGAGGCGTTGGCGGCGGAGGGCATCGCCTGCGAGCACCGCCCGGCGCTCGGTTGCCCGAAGCCCGTTCGAAATCGCTACAAGGTGGATGGCGACTGGCAGGCCTACACCCGCGGGTTCCTCGCGTACCTGGCCACCCAGAAGGCCGAGATCGCTGACCTGACCCAAACGGCGCTCGCTCAGAGCGCCTGCCTCGTATGCTTCGAAGCCGATTTCGCCGAGGAGACACCATGAATTCCAAGCACCTTGCCCGGCACGGTGCCGCGGCCCTGGGCGTGCTGCTCGCCGCCGGCTGTGGCGCAGGCGGCGCGGCCGCGGCCGAAGCGGGCCCGCTCGCCACCGGCGACCGCTCCGAGAAGAGCGCCGCCGTCATGGCGCCCGCCCCCACCTACGCCGACTGGCCGGCCGTCACCAGCGCGATCGCGCGCGACCCGGCGATGGAGGCGCGCATCGCGCAGATCGTCGCGGCGATGACGATCGAGCAGAAGGTCGGGCAGATGACGCAGCCCGAGATCAAGAGCATCTCGCCCGACCAGGTGCGGCAGTTCTTCATCGGCTCGGTGCTGAACGGTGGCGGCACCTGGCCGAACGGCGACAAGCACGCGAGCGCCGCCGCCTGGGTGGCACTGGCCGACCGGTACTACAACGCGTCGATGGCCACCTCGATGGCCACCAAGGTCCCGATCATCTGGGGCACCGACGCGATCCACGGCCACAGCAACGTCTACCAGGCCACGCTGTTCCCGCACAACATCGGGCTCGGCGCGGCACATGACCCGGCGCTGGTGCAGCAGATCGGCGCGTCGGTCGGCCAGGCGGTGCGCGCCACCGGCATCAACTGGGTCTTCGGGCCGACCCTCGCGGTCGTGCGCGACGACCGCTGGGGCCGCACCTACGAGAGCTTCTCGGAGGATCCGTCCATCGTGCGCGCCTACGCCGGCGCCTACGTGACCGGCCTGCAGGGCAGCTTCGCGAGCGACACCAACGTGGTCGCGACCGCCAAGCACTTCATGGGCGACGGCGGCACCGACCAGGGCGTCGACCAGGGCGTGGCGACGGCGTCCACCGCCGACATGATCAACATCCACGGCCAGGGCTACTACAGCGCGCTGGGCGCCGGGGCGCAGACGGTGATGGCGTCCTTCAACAGCTGGACGAATGCGGCGGCCGGCATCAACGTCGGCAAGCTGCACGGCAGCAAGCAGATGCTGACCGACATCCTCAAGGCCAAGATCGGCTTCGACGGCTTCGTGGTGTCCGACTGGAACGGCATCGGCCAGGTGCCCGGCTGCAGCAACGCGAGTTGCGCGCAGGCCATCAACGCCGGCATCGACATGGTGATGGTGCCCGACGAGTGGCAGGCCTTCATCGGCAACACCTCGGCCCAGGTGCGCTCGGGCGCGATCCCGATCGCGCGCATCAACGACGCGGTGACCCGCATCCTGCGCGTCAAGATGCGCTCGGGGCTGTTCAACGGGCGCAAGCCGTCGCAGACCGCCGGGGCCGGCGTGCAGGGCCAGCTGGTGGCGCGTGCACTGGCACGCGATGCGGTGCGCAAGTCGCTGGTGCTGATCAAGAACAACGGCGCGCTGCTGCCGCTGGCCCGCGGGCGCAAGACGCTGGTGGTCGGCAAGAGCGCCAACAGCCTCTCGAACCAGTCGGGCGGCTGGTCGCTGACGTGGCAAGGCACCGGCAACAGCAATGCCGACTTCGCCGGCATCGGCGACACCGTGCTGGCCGGCATCCAGGAGGCCGCCGGCAGCGCCAACGTCGAGTACAGCGCGACCGGCACCGACAAGAACCCGGCCCGCTACGACGTGGTGATCGCGGTGATCGGCGAGACGCCGTATGCCGAAGGCGCCGGTGACCTCAAGGGCAGCCGCACGCTCGCGCACGCAGCCAACCACCCGGAAGACCTGGCGGCGTTGAACGCGGTGTCGGGCAAGGGCAAGCCGGTGGTGACGCTGCTGCTGGCGGGCCGCCCGCTGTACACGAACGACCTGATCAACCAATCCGATGCCTTCGTCGCCGGCTGGCTGCCGGGCACCGAGGGCAAGGGCATCAGCGACGTGATCTACCGCAACGCGCAGGGGGCGGTCGGCTTCGACTTCAACGGCACGCTGTCGTTCTCGTGGCCGGCCTCGGCCTGCCAGACGCCGCTGAACCTCGGCGACGGCCAGCAGCCGCAGTTCGCGCCGGGCTACGGGCTGACCTATGCCAGTACCGCAGCCAGCATCGGCACGCTGCCGACACCGGCCGTGCCCTCGGCCTGCGGCCAGGGCAGCGGCACGCTGGTGCTGTTCAACCAGGGCGATGTCGCACCCTTCGCGCTGAACGTCAACACCGCCGCCAACCACGGGGCCAGCGTGCCGGTCGGCAGCGACCCGAACGCGACGCTCGACGTGCCAACCACCGGCACGCCGGCGATGCGGGTGCAGACCACGCAGATCAACACGCAGCAGGACGCCAAGCGGATAACCTGGTTCTCGCAGGGCCAGGTCTTCTCGAAGGCGGCGAGCGGCCAGAACCTCTCGGGCTACACCGACGGCACGCTGGAGTTCGACACCGTCGTCTCGCAGGCGCCTGCCGCCGCGGTGCAGCTGCACATGGACTGCGGCCACCCCTGCCGCGGCACCGTCGACCTGACGCAGGCGCTGCGCAGCCTGCCGCTGAACGTGAAGCAGACGCTGAAGATCCCGCTCAGCTGCTTCGCGACGGCCGGCGCCAAGCTCGCGAGCATCGACACGCCGTTCAGCATCGAGTCGATGGGCGCGCTGACGCTGGCCTTCACCAACCTGAAGGTGGTCCGGGGCGGCGCGCTGGCGGGCGGCGTCTCGGGCTGCTCGACGCAGCAGGGTGGCGTCGCGTTGTCCGGGCCGCTGCGTCCCTGACCACGTCTTGCGGGGTCAGCGAGCGCCGCGGAGATAGCTGCGCTCGCGCGGACGGTCCGGATCGTCCTGCGGGCCGGCGTCGGTGTCGCCTCCCTGGGCGCCTGGGTTCGATGCTGCGGCGGGCGCATCGGCCGCCGGCGCCACCCGGCTGCTCATCAGGCGCTCGGCCAGCGTGACCAGGGCGGGCTCGCCGATGTGCGTGCAAAGCGCCCAGATCTCCACCGCGTAGTCGGTGTCGGACAGCAGGCGATCGGCCTCGATGGAGATCTGGTGCCGCAGCAGGGCCAGCCGCAGCCGCATCGCGACCACGCCCGGGGACATGGCGGAACTCACTACTCGATCCGCTCGCCGTGCTGGGACACATCCAGCCCGACGGCTTCCTCGCTGCGCGTGACCCGGACGCCGGCGAACCAGTGGAGCCCCTTCATCAGCAACCAGCTGACCACGAAGCTGTAGCCGAGAACCGCCATGACGCCGATCGCTTCCGCCTGCGGCTGGCCGGCGCCGCCCGCGAGCTTCGCGTCGATGAAGAAGGGCGTCAGCAGCGAACCGGCGATGCCGACGACACCGTGGATCGCGAACACGTCCAGCGAGTCGTCGATGTCGAGCAGGGGCTTGATCCAGCCCAGCGATGCGAACGCGACGAGGCCGCCGACCGCACCGAACAGGTAGGCCGCGTTCACGCTGACGAATCCGGCGGCGGGCGTGATGGCCACCAGGCCGGCGACGGCGCCGGTGGACATGCCGATCAGGCTGGGCTGGCCCTTCAGGACCCACTCGCACAGCACGAAAACGACCGCGGCCAGCGCCGCTGCGATCTGCGTGTTGACCATCGCCAGCGCGGCTTCGCCATTGGCCGCAAAGGCTGAACCGCCATTGAAGCCGAACCAGCCGATCCACAGCAAGGCCGCGCCGATCAGCATGTAGGCGAGGTTCGAGGGAACCATCGGCTCGCGGCCATAGCCTTGCCGCGGCCCGGCCACGAGGGCGCAGGCCAGGCCCGCCGCACCGGCGCTGATGTGCACGACCATGCCGCCGGCGAAGTCGCGAACGCCCATGTCGTACAGCCAGCCACTGGGGTGCCACACCCAGTGCGCCACCGGCGCATAGACGGCCAGCGACCACAGGCCGCAGAACACCGCAGCGATGCTGAATTTCACCCGCTCGGCGAACGAGCCGACGATCAGCGCCGCGGTGATGATCGCAAAGGCAGCCTCGAACAACGCGAACGCCGGCGCAGGGATCTGCGGCGCCATCGCGTGGACGGGGACCCGGTCGCCCTGCGGCATGAACTCGAGGCTGAAGCCGTTGCCGAAGAAGCCCGACCACGGCGACCCCGAACCGAAAGCGATCGTGTAGCCCGCCACGAACCACAGCACGCTGGTGACCGCGGCCACGATGAACACCTGCGTCATCGTGCCCAGGATGTTCTTCTTGCGGACCAGCCCGCCGTAGAAGAAGGCCAGGCCTGGCAGCGTCATCATCAGGACGAGTGCCGTGCTGGCCAGCATCCACGCGGTGTCGCCGGCCGAGATCGCACTCGCCGCCGCGGTCTGCGGTGCCGCGCTGACGGCGGAGGAGCCCAGCAAGGCCACGGCGCCGGCGGCGATCAGGCGATGCGGGCGTGGGCGGTGGGCGTCGGTCCGGACGACCTGGAGGGGTTGCGTTTCAGGGGACATGGCTGCGAATGCGTGGTGATCGGGCGATCTGCCATTGCATCAGCCGTCGCGCCTGCGGTCATGATCGAATCCTGATGGCGGCGCGATCTCGTTCGGCGCCGTCAACAAGGTCACACATGGAACCGGAGGAATAGGAAAACCCCGGGGGTAGGAACCCCTGGCGAGGCCCCGCGCACACGCCGCATTCGACTATGCTCGCCCGAAGCCCGGGCCTCCGCCGCGTCCGGCGGGCCGAGCGAGTTCAGCGATGACCTTCAAAGCACCTGCGTCGGCATCTGCGTCGGAAACGCCGCCCCGGCGGCGCGGCTGGCTCGCTTCCGTCTCGCGGATTCCGGGCGGCGGCATCGCGATCGCGCTGCTGATCCGGGTGCTGCTGTTCAGCACCGTGGTCACGCTGGTGCTGACCATCCTGCAGCTCACGCTCAGCTACCGCAGCGAGCGGGCGCGGCTGGAAAGCCGCTTCGGCGAGATCGACCAGGCCAGCTCGCGCAGCCTCAGCGAAAGCCTGTGGGCGCTCGACTCCAAGCAGCTCGAGGAGCAGCTCGAAGGCATCGTGCGCCTGCCGTCCATCCGGGCCGCCGAGGTGCGCGAGACGGCGTCGTCGGCCCATGCGCTGACCGTCCTGCGCGGCGAGCGGCAGGCCAGCCGCTCGGTGGTGAAGGAGTTTCCACTCGCGTGCTGCGGCGACCGCCCTCAGGTCATCGGCGTGCTGCAGATCGAGGCCACGCTGACCGACATCTACCGCGACCTGATGGCGCAGGCCGTCGTCATCCTGCTCAGCAATGCGGCCAAGACCTTCCTGGTCGCGCTCTTCATCCTGTTCGTCGTGCACCGGCTCGCGACCCGCCACCTGCTGGACATCGCGGCGTCGATCGGCAGCGTCACGCCGCAGGCGCAGGCGCCGCCGCTGCAGCTGCGCCGCCAGCACGCCCGCGACGATGAGCTCGACCAGCTGGTCGATGCGTTGAACGCGATGCGCGAGCGGCTGGACCAGCACGCCGCGGAGCTTGGCAACGCCAATGCCCGCATGGCGATCCTCCTCGACAACATCCCGGACCTGGCGTGGGTGAAGGACGCCGGCGGGCACTACGTCGCCGTCAACCGCGCCCTCGCCACGACGCTCGGGTTCGAGCACCCCAGCCAGATGATCGGCAAGACCGACCTCGAGATCCACCCGCCGGAACTCAGCCGTGCGTACCGGCTCGACGATGCCGAGGTGATGGCGACGAACACCAGCAAGCGCATCGAGGAGCAGCATGTCTGGCCCGACGGCAGCAGGGCCACGGTGGAGACCATCAAGACGGCACTGCTCGACCGCGACGGCCGCGTCACCGGCACGGTGGGCATCGCCCGCGACATCACCGCGCGCCAGCAGGCCGAGGCCGACCGCGTGGCGCGCCGCGCCGCCGAGGCCGCCAACCAGGCCAAGAGCGATTTCCTGGCCAACATGAGCCACGAGATCCGCACGCCGATGAACGCGATCCTCGGCATGTCGTACCTGGCCCTGCAGAGCGGGCTCAACCCGCAGCAGCACAACCACGTGCAGCGGATCCAGGGGGCGGCCGAATCGCTGCTCGGGATCATCAACGACATCCTCGACTTCTCGAAGATCGAGGCCGGCAAGCTCGAGATCGAATCGATCGAGTTCAACCTTGGCGACGTGATGGAAGGCCTGGGCCACCTGGTCGGCATGAACGCCGAGGACAAGGGGCTGGAGCTGCTGTTCGCGCTGCCGCCGCAGTTGCCCCGCGCGTTGGTCGGCGACCCATCGCGCCTGCGCCAGGTGCTGCTGAACCTGGGCTACAACGCCGTCAAGTTCACCGAGCACGGCGAGGTGGTCATCGCCATCTCGGTCGCCGGGCGGCAGGCGACGGCGATCGACCTGCGCTTCGAAGTGCGCGACACCGGCATCGGCATGACGCCCGACGAGCAGCAACGCCTGTTCCAGCCGTTCACGCAGGCCGACTCGTCGACCAGCCGGCGCTACGGCGGCACCGGGCTGGGCCTGTCGATCAGCCGGCGCCTCGTGCAGCTGATGGGCGGCGAGATCGGCGTCGACAGCACGCCTGGGCAGGGCAGCCGTTTCCACTTCACGCTGCGCTTCGCGCTGCAGCCCGAGCCGGCCGATGCGCCGGTGCCGCTCGACGCCGGGCTGCGCGGCCGGCGCACGCTGGTGGTCGACGACAACGCGTGTGCGCGCGAGCTGCTGGCGGGCATGTGCAGCTCGTTCGGTCTCGACATCGACAGCGCCGCCGGCGGCCACGCCGCCTTGCGGATGGCGCAGCAGGCGGACGCGAACGGCAAGCCCTACGACCTGGTGCTGCTCGACTGGAAGATGCCCGGGCTCGACGGTGTCGAATGCGCCCGCCTGCTGGGCCTGGAGGACGGCCGGCGCCATGCCGCGCCGACCGTGCTGATGGTGACGGCGTTCAGCCGGGATGACGCACAACGGCAGCTGACGCGGCGGCAGGTCAGCGTGGGCGCGGTCCTCACCAAGCCGGTCACGCCCTCCACGCTGCTCGACGCCTGCGGCGAGGCGCTGGGCCTGGCACATCCCCGTGCGCCGCGCGCGACGCAGCGCCAGGAGGCCTTGCTCGGGCACCAGGCGCGCCTGCGCGGCGCGCACATCCTGCTGGTGGAGGACAACGCGATCAACCGGGAGATCGCGCTCAGCGTGCTGGGCGAAGCCGACATCACCGTCAGCGTGGCCTGCGATGGCCGCGAGGCGCTCCAGGTGCTTGCGCACCAGCAGGTCGACGGCGTGCTGATGGACTGCCAGATGCCGGTGATGGACGGCTACGAGGCCACGCGCGCGCTGCGCCAGCAACCGCAATGGCAGGACCTGCCGGTGATCGCGATGACCGCCAACGCGCTGGTCGGCGACCGCGCGAAGGTGCTGGCGGCCGGCATGAACGACCACGTCGCCAAGCCGATCAACGTGGGCGAACTGTTCGCCACCCTCGCCCGCTGGATCCGGCCGGCCGCGGCGGCCGCGGCGGCAGCGGACGACTCCCCGGCGATCGACCGGCCGGCCGGCAWCGCCGCCACGATGGGCGACGAGGACCTGTACCTGCGGCTCATGCGCATGTTCCGCGACCGCGAGACCGACTTCGCGCAACGCTTCCGGGCCGCACGTGCGACGGGTGACATGCCGACGGCGATGCGCATGGCGCACGACCTCAAGAACGTCGCCGGCACGCTGGCCGTGCGCGCCGTGCACCAGGCGGCGACGGAACTCGAGCGGGCCTGCATCGACGAGGTCGACGACGCCGGCGTCGAGCCGCTGCTGGGCCGTGTCGAACGGCTGCTGCACCCGGTCATGGCCGAGTTGCGCGCGCTGGGCTGAACGCCGGGCCCGGCGCCCGCCTCATCGCCCACGCTTGGCGTCGTACCAGAGTTCGGGCCGGTTGGAGGGCGTCCCGGGCGTCAGCAGCGGGTTGCGCAACTCGATCACCGTGCGCGTCTCGAGGCGCGCCTTGCGCAGCCACTCGCCGAAGTACTGCTGGAAGAGCTTGTCGAAGGAGCCGTCGGCGATGGCTTTCTCCAGGCCGGCCTGGATGTCCTGCGCGAGCCGGGTGTTCTTGCGGTTCACCATGAAGTAGGCGTCGTAGAAGTAGTGCAGGGCGAGGCGCGGCTCCACCTCCAGCGTGTCGGCATTGAGGGCCTGCTCTTCCCAGATCTCCATCATGCTGCGCGGGAAGTAGTCGAAGCGCTTGCCGGTCAGCATCTTGAACAGGCCTTCGTACTTCGGCGCGGTGATCACGTCGATGCCGTTGGCCCGCAGGATCTGCGTGTCCGGCCATTCCTGCCCCTGCGCGAGCCGCAGCCGCTTCAGGTCGTCCAGCGTGTCGATGCCCGCGACCAACCCCTTGTCGCCCTTGCGGATCAGGCCCAGCCGCCAGCCGAGCAGGCCCTTGTTGATCGGGATGTAGACCGGCAGCAGGCGCGCCTCGCGCTCGGCGGAACTCGGGATGGGGCCGACGTCGATGCTCCGGCCGGCCTCGATCTCCAGCACCTGCCGCTCCTGGTTCATCGGGGTCTCGGCCGCCTGCATGCGGTACTCGGTGCCGCTCTTCGACAGCGCGAGCTGCAGCAGTTGCAGCGCGTAGTCGTAGCGGTGATCGCCCTCGAACTCGGGCTTCGGGACGCGGACGATCTCCACCGCCGAAGCGGCCAGGGGGACTGCGAACAGAGGGACTGCGAACAGATGGGCTCCGAACAACAGGCAGGCCACCCGGCGAGACACCATGCGCATGATCATCTCCTCGTCCTTGCGGACGCGCATCGATGATACGCGTGCAAGGCGGCACGCCTGCTCCATACTTGCCGCGGTGCGCGAACTCGAACAGATCCTGATCCTCTTCGTGGCCGCCGTGGTGCTGGCCGCCGCCGCTCGCCGCGCGGGGGCGCCGTACCCGGTCTTCCTCGCCATCGGCGGCGCGCTGCTGGCGCTGATTCCAGGCGCACCCCAGGTGAGCCTGCCACCCGACCTGGTGCTCGCGCTGTTCGTGGCGCCCATCCTGGTCGATGCCGGCTACGACGCCTCGCTGCGGGATCTCCGGGACAACTGGGCGCCGCTCGCCAGCCTGGTGATCGTCGCGGTCGGCCTGACCACGGCCGCGGTGGCCGTCGTGGCCCATGCGCTCGTGCCGAGCCTGCCGTGGGCCGCCGCAGTGGCGCTGGGCGCGATCGTCGCCCCGCCCGACGCGGTGGCCGCCACGGCCGTGCTGCGCCCGCTGCGCCCGCCGCAGCGCATCCTCGGCATCCTCGAAGGCGAAAGCCTGCTGAACGATGCCAGCGCGCTGCTGATCTACCGCCTCGCGGTCGGCGCCGTCGCCGCCGGCGGCTTCTCGGTGCAGGCGGTGGCCCCGACCTTCCTGCTGGCCGTGCTGGGCAGCCTGATCGCGGGGCCGGCGCTGGGCTGGCTCGCGCAGCGTCTTCTCGAGCGGGTGCAGCACATCCCGACGGCCATCGTCCTGCAGTTCGTCGGCACCTTCACCGTGTGGCAGGTGGCCGAGCACGTGGGGCTCTCCGGCGTGCTGACCACCGTCTGCTTCGCGATGACGCTGGCCCGGATGGCGCCGGCGCGCATCCCGGCGCGCATCCGCATCCCCACCAACGCGGTGTGGGCCACCGTCGTGTTCGCGCTGAACATCTTCGCGTTCATCTTCATCGGGCTGCAGGTCCGTCCGATCCTGGTGGAGCTGGCGCCGGCGGCGCGCGAGCAGTACTTCGGGGTGGCGGCCGCCGTGCTGGCCACGGTCATCGGCGTGCGCGTCGCATGGCACATGAGCTTCAACGCGGTGGTGCGCTGGCGCGACCGGCGCCACGGCTTTCACCCGCCGCGGCCGATGCTGCGGCCCACCGTGGGCAGCGGGCTGGTGATCTCGTGGGCGGGCATGCGCGGCATCGTCACGCTGGCCGCGGCGCTCGCGCTGCCGGAGGGCTTTCCGGCCCGCGACCTGATCGTGCTGACGGCCTTTCTCGTGGTGCTGGGCACGCTGCTGATCCAGGGGTTGACGCTGAAGCCGCTGCTGCGCGCGCTCAAGCTGCGCGACGGCGACCCCGTTGCGCACGAGGAGCATGCCGCCCGCCAGCGCATGCTGGACGCGGCCTTCGCCCAGTTGCCGCAGGAGCAGTCCGCGGCCGGGGACCTGGTGCGCAAGAACCTGAAGATGCACCTGGGCCGGCCGCTGCACGGCAGCGAGAGCCCGTTCGCCTCGTTCGGCGCCGAATACGACAGCGGCTACCGCGCCGCGCTGCAGGCCGCCCGCCACGCGCTGCTCGCCATGCGCGAGGCCGGCGAGATCGGCGACGACGCCTTCCACAGCCTGGAGAACGACCTGGACTGGCTGGAGGTGTCCGATCCGCTGCGCGCCGCGAATGCGGACGCGACGGGGTAGGGCCTGAATCCCTGGCGCCTCGGCTATCGAGGGCTTGAGGCAGCCCCCGGGATCGGCTCCAGGTGCGCCACCGACGCTTCGCCCGTGGAGGCCGCATGCCTGACCCTGAAGACGCAGTCGGACCGTGGCAGGCCTTCGGGGCCGGGGTCGACATCGAACTCGCCGTTGGCCAGCGCATGCAGTTCGATGTGCGTCAGCCGCCCGTCGAGCGCGAACAGGATGGCCATGTGGGCCGCAGGCACCGACTCGTAGCGCACGACGCGGTCGCAGAGGTTGCGGTTCGCGCTCAGGAACCGGCAGATCGCCTCGCGGGTGGTGCCGGCCTTGAACAGGTAGAGCCTGTCCCAGCCGAACGAGGTCAGCCGGCCCAGGTCCAGCTCCTTGCTGGACGGCTCGTTGGCCACTTCGCCGATGCGCTCGCTGATCTGCCCGGCCGCGTTCGGCGCCAGGTTGCAGCCCGCCAAAGCACCGATGAGGAGCAGCACGCTCGACAGACAACGAAGGGTCGGCACGCCGGATCGATGGGTCTGTTCTCTTTGCTTCATGCCGTCATTCTTGCCGACACCGGATCGCCATCCGCCTCAACCCGCGTCGACGCGGAAGCCCAGCCCCCGCAGCGCCACCCGCGTGCCCGCCGCCGCGAGCAGCCGGCGGAAGGCCTGCACCGGCGCTCGCTCGAGCCGCGCCTTCGGCACGATGAAGTCGTAGCGCTCCTCCTGCACGGGAATGAACCCCAGCCCGTACTGGCGCGCGACGGTGTCGATCGCCATGCCCCAATCGGCGCGCCGCTGCGCCACCGCGACCGCCACGGCGTTGTGCGATTTCGTCTGCACCCCGTGGCCTGAGGGGCGGGCCGCGCCCAGCAAGCGATCGATCACCACGCGCGTGCCGCTGCCGGCATTGCGGTTGACCATCACGCAGTCGCGGTCGCCGGTCACCACCGCGACCGCCTCGTCGAGGCTGCGCCCCTCGAAGCGGGCATCGCCCGGCCGGAACACGATGCCCTGCATCCGCCCATAGCCGGGAATCAGTTCCAGCGCATCGGTCAGCAGCGGCCGGTTGTACTCGCCGCTGGCCGGGTCCATCAGGTGCATGCCGGCGATGTCGCACTCGCCGCGTTTGGCCGCCATCAGGCCACCGCTGCTGCCCACGTTGAGCGACTTGACGCGCCAGCCCTCGCCGATCATCTGCCCCGCCAGCCAGTCCAGGCCGACGCAGTGGCTGCCGATCAGGATCAGGTCCGCCGGTTCCAGGCCCTGCCCCAGCAACTGCACGTCGACGCGCTCGCCGGCATCGAGCATCTCGGTGTGCTGCGGGATCGTGATGAAGCCGTCCGCCGTGCTGAAGGTGGTCACCGAGCCCGAGCCCTTGCCCATCGGGTAGGCCGCGAGGCCGTCGTCCGTGCGCACCAGCCCGACCAGCAGGTACTCGGTGCGGCCGCGCTCCGAGTTCACGCGCATCGGCAGCGTCGCGCCCACCGTTTCCTGCCGGTCGGGTGGCAGGCCCGCGAAGGCGCGCAGCACCGGCGCGAGGAACTCGTGGAAGGTGAAGATCGCCGAGGTCGGGAAGCCCGGCAGGATCACGACCGGCTTGCCGCCGGTGACCGCCAGGCACACCGGCTTGCCGGGCTTCAGCGCCACGCCGTGCGCGACGATGCCCGGATCGGCCAGCCGGCCGACGACGCGATACGACAGGTCGCCTTCGCCTTTCGACGTGCCGCCCGAGAACACCACCGCATCGCACGCCAGCCCGCGCGCCAGCGCCGCGCTCAGCGCGGCCTCGTCGTCCGGAATCACCCCCAGGTGCACCGGCCGGCCGCCCAGCTCCTCGACCGCCGCGCCGATGATCGCGGCGTTGGAGTCGTACACGGCACCGGTGCGCAACGGCTGCCCGGGCGCGACGATCTCGTCGCCGGTGGAGAAGATCGCGACCCGCGGCGCGCGATGCACCGGCACCTGCGCCAGGCCGAGCGCCGCGAGCACGCCGATCTCGCGCGACGTGAGGCGCTGGCCCGCGCGCAGCACCGTCTCGCCGCGCGCGATGTCGGTGCCGGCGTAGCTGACGTTCTCGCCCGCCGTTGCCGCCCGGCTGATCTCGACGCGGCCCTCGCCGCGCAGCTCGGTGTGCTCGACCATCACGACCGCGTCGGCCCCGCGCGGCAGCATGCCGCCGGTGGCGATCGGGGTGGCCGTGCCCGCCGCCACCGTCACCTGCGGCACGATGCCCGGCCGCAGCACCTCGTCGTTCAGCTGCAGCGTGCGGGCCCGCTCCTCCTGTGCGCCGTGCGTGTCGGCGGCCTGCAGCGCGAAGCCGTCGACGTTGGAACGGTCGAAGCCCGGCACGTCGATGCCGGCCACGATGTCCTCGGCCAGCACGCGGTGCAGCGCGGCGCCCAGCGCGACGCGCTCCTGCCCGAGCGGCGCCAGCTTCAGGTGCCGCTGGAAGCGCTGCGTCGCCTCGTCGCGCGTGATGACGTCCAGGAACTGCGATTGCGATGTCGGTTTCATGCGGGGCCCGGGGCTCAGAGGGTGAGAGTGAATCCGGCGTGCTCGAGCAGCCCGTCCAGGCGCGCCCAATCAAGGCGCAAAGCGCAGCCGTAGCTCGGGCTACGGCGAGCATTTGCAACGCGGAGTGGGTGCGTCTGGGCGGGATGAGCGGGCATGGCGGATTTACTCTCACCCTCTCAGTCGTAGAGGTGGAGGGTGAGCTCGGTGCCGGGGCCGTAGCCTTCGCTCTCGGCCGGCACGACGACGAAGCCGTCGGCGCGCGTCGTCGACGACAGCACCGACGCGCCGGACACCGCCAGCGGCTCGACCGCGTCGCCCTCCAGCCTGACGCGCACGTAGTCGACGCGGCCCACGGCCGAGACGATCTTGCGCGCCACCGTCACCCGGCGTTGACGGTAGGGCCACTCGGGGCCGCGCCCCGCCAGGCGGCGGATCGCGCGCCCGGCGAAGAAGTCGTAGGCACACAGGCACGACA
The DNA here is from genome assembly GCF_056402735.1 of Rhizobacter sp. P3_C12. Taxonomy (NCBI): domain Bacteria; kingdom Pseudomonadati; phylum Pseudomonadota; class Betaproteobacteria; order Burkholderiales; family Sphaerotilaceae; genus Rhizobacter; species Rhizobacter sp. P3_C12. The sequence goes on along the minus strand of NZ_JBFUGW010000025.1, from coordinate 1,310 downwards.
CCGGATTGCCCGGCAGCAGGAACACCAGCGTCTCGCCGATGCGGCCCATGCCCGCGGGGCTCGACGGCCGCATCGCGACGCCATGGATCGCGAGTTCGCCCAGCTGCGCCAGCAGCTGCGGCGCGTGGTCCTCGCTGCCGACGCTCGATCCGCCGGACACCAGCACGACGTCGGCGCCTGGCGCCCTCATGGCAGCGCCGATCGCCGCGGCCTCGTCGCCGAGGCGCTGGTGGCTCTCGAGCTCCGCGCCGTCGCGCGCGATGAGGCCGCGCAGCAGCACGGAATTCGCGTCGTAGATCTCCCAGGGCCCCTTCGGCGCGCCGGGGGCCACGACCTCGTTGCCGGTCACGAGCAGCCGCACGCGCGGACGCCGCACCACGCTGACCTGCGCGAAGCCGAGCGAGGCCGCGAGGCCGCCGTCCTGCGGCCGCAGGTGGCGGCCGGCGGGCAGCACCGTCGAGCCGGCCTGGATGTCCTCGCCGACACGCCCGACGTGCTGCCACGGCGACACCGGTCGCGTGATCGCGATGCGCCCGGCGGCCTCGGTGGCGTACTCGGCCGGGATCACCGCATCCAGGCCGTCGGGCAGCGGCGCGCCCGTCATGATGCGCACCGCGGTGCGGGCCGGTGCCGTGCCATCGAACGGCCGACCCGGCATCGCCTGGCCGAGCACGGGCAGCTCGATCGGGTTGTATTCGCCGGCGCCGTCGGTCTCCGCGCCGCGCAGCGCGAAGCCGTCCATCGCGGCGCGCTGGAAGGTGGGCACGTCGATGGGGGCGACCAGGTCGGTGGCCAGCACGCGCCCGGCGCTCTCCTCCACCGCCACGGGCTGCGCGGGCAGCGGCCGCGCGCCGGCCCGGCCGTCGACCCAGGCCTGGGCCGCGCCCACCTCGCTGCGCTGCGCGAAGCCGTGCATGCGCACGTCCTTCGTCGGCGCGGGTCTTGGTGTCATCTCCAGGGCAGCTCTCCTCGCAGGAACTGCGCGGCCTCGCTCGGCAGCGCATCGTCGGTGAAGAACAGGTCGACCGGGCGCTCGACGACCACGCGGCCGCCTTCCAGGTAGGCCACGCGGGTCGCCAGGCGCTTGGCCTGGCCGAGATTGTGCGTGCTCATCGCGATCGTCACGCCGGTGTGGGCGATCTGCTCGATCAGCGCCTCGACCTCGCGCTTCGCGCCGGGGTCGAGGCTCGCCGTGGGTTCGTCGAGCAGCAGCAGGTCGGGCTGCGTGGCCCAGGCGCGGGCGAGCGCCAGGCGTTGCCGCTGCCCGCCGGACAACGCGCGGGCCGGCCGGGCGGCCTGGCCGTCCAGCC
>NZ_JBFUGW010000024.1:0-39863 GCF_056402735.1 Rhizobacter sp. P3_C12 | reverse complement strand
GGACACGACCGACCCGAAGAATGGCACGACGCGCTTCGAGTACGACGGCGGGGACCGCACGACCCAGGTGACCGACCCGAGGAACCTCGCGACGCAGTACCCGCGCAACGGCCTGGGTGATGCGACGCAGGTGATCAGCCCGGACACCGGCAATGAGAGCCTGACCTACGACGCGGCCCGCAACCTGAAGACCCGCACCGACAGCCGCGGCGTGCTGACGACCTACGACTACGACGCAAGCGACCGGCTGACCGCAGCGGTGTACACGAAGAGCGGGCAGCCGACGGAGACCGTGAGCCTCGCCTACAGCCAGACCGGCGCGGGCTTCAGCTACGGCGCGGGCAAGCTGACGAGCAGCAGCTACCCGGGTGGCTCGGCGCAGTACGGCTACGACGACCAGGGCGCGGTGGTCAGCGACGTGCAGCGCGTCGAGGCCAGCACCGGCAGCAACGTCGCGCAACTGACGCACACGGTGGCCTACGGCTACACGCTGGGCAACCTGAGCGGCATCAGCTACCCGTCGAGCCGGCAGCTCGGGCTGACCTGGGTGGACGGTGAAGTCACCGAGATCACGTTGGGCGGCACGCCGCTGATCACGCAGATCGCGTGGACGCCGTTCGCCGGGGCAGTGAAGCGCTGGCAATGGGCCATGGCCGATGGAGCCAAGTCGAACGAGCGCCACTTCGACCTCGCGGGCCGGGCGATCCGCTACCCGCTGGGCGAGGCGCTGCGAGACCTGCGCTACGACGAGGCGAGCCGCATCGTGAGCTTCACGCACCTGAGCGCGGACGGCACGGCGCAGCCGGCGCTGGACCAGGCGTTCGGCTACGACGAGAACAGCCGGCTGACGGGGATCACGACGAACGCGGCGAGCTGGGCCATCAACTACGACGCGAACGGCAACCGCACCGGCCTGAGCCTGAACGGCAGCCCGAGCACGTACGGCGTCGAGGCGACCAGCAACCGCACGACGAGCATCACGAACCCGGCCAGAAGCCTCGTGTTCGACAACGCCGGCAACACGCTCAGCGACAGCGCGGCCGATGGCTCGGGCTACACCGCGACGTACAACCTGCGTGGCCAGCTCGCGACGATCACCAAGGGCGGCGTGACGACGCGCTACACCTACAACGCGGCGGGGCAGCGCGTGCGCAAGGTGAGCAGCACGGGGCCGCAGAGCACGGTGGTGTTCGTGTACGACCGGGCGGGGCACCTGCTGGGCGAGTACGACCAGAACGGCGCCCCGTTGCGGGAATACGTGTGGCTGCGCGACACGCCGATGGCGATGTTCACGCCCGACCCGGCGAACCCATCGGGCGAGCCGCTGGTGTACTTCATCCACACCGATCACCTGAACACGCCGCGCGTGGTGGTGGACCGGCAGAACCGGGTGCGCTGGCGCTGGCTGGCCGAGCCCTTCGGGACGAGCGCGCCGGAGACCAACCCGGGCGGGCTGGGCGTCTTTACGCAGAACCTGCGCTTCCCGGGGCAGTATGCGGACCAGGAGAGTGGGCTGTTCTACAACTACCACCGGTACTACAACGCGGCGGGCGGGCAGTACGCTCAAAGCGATCCCATCGGGCTGAACGGGGGCATCAACACGTTTACCTACGGCGAAAACAACCCGCTGACCTACGTTGATCCCTATGGCCTGTTCGGCATGGATGACGTGTGGGGTGCCATCTATACCGGCACAGGAGGCTGGTCGCCATCTCAGGAGATGGTTGACTTCGGTGGTGGCTTCGGTGACGTTGTGACCTTCGGTCTGAGCAAGCAGGCGCGCAGCCTGTTGGACCTGAACAATGTCAATCGATGCTCGAAGTGGTACACGGCTGGTGAGGTCACCGGCGTTGTTGCATCAACCGCGACGGGATTTGCAGGTGGATCGCGAGCATTTGCGAGGCAGGCCAGTCCGAATAACTGGAGCAACTTCTCGCACTCTGCGACTCCTGCGAAGTGGAATCGAGGAAGCTGGTGGAGCAGGACCGGCAACAGAGCCAACGGAGATTACATTCCGACGACTGGCAAGAGGCCTGATCTTCATGACCTCATGGACGCGACTGCTGCGGGCATTGGCGGGAAATACCCGACTTGGCCTGCGTGGCGAAGGGCGATCAACCGCGTGCCTTACACACCTGGTGGGGCACTGTACGGGGGAGCTTCTGCGGCCATGAATGACCCCAATGATTGCGAGTGCAGCAAATGACTTCAGAAGTTGACGAGCTTGCGAAGACCGTGCTCTCGGCAAGTCGGAAGGGCTTGCTTCGTAGAAAGCCAGTCTTCAAACCTCACGCAGCCACTTCCCCCGAGGGGCTGCGCAAACTGGAAGAAGAAATTGGCACTCCGTTGCCCAATGATCTTCGCAGCTGGCTCCTTGCTGTTGGCTATGGCGACATTGATGACGAGTTGAGCTTCCGCAGGGAGTGGCTTGCAAGTATCGAGAGTGGTCACCTGAAAGGTAGTGCTCGATTCGCCCAGGACGTCCTGGGCAACTTCTACGCCTTCGACTCAAGCGGGCGCATCTTCTTCCTGTCACGATCCGAGCCGGTCTTCGCGGCAATGTCGACGGGCTTCTTGGAGTTCGTTAAAGAGCTTGTGCGTCGCGACTACAAGCTCGTGGACTGGGTGAACACCCTGGAAACTCAGAAATATGAATGGTAGGTGTGGCTGTCTCGCACACCCAATGCAACACGCAGGGTGATCCGATCGGTCTGGCCGCTGGGAGTCTGACGACGTATGGGTATGTGGGCGGGAATCCGCTACTTAATGTCGATCCGCGCGGCCTGCAGACAGCTGGCATGGGATACCTGAATATTGGAGGCGAATTCAAACAATACCAAGACGCGCTAATAAATACCTATAAGGATGTGATGCTATTCGCTGCTGGCGATGGGTTGCTTAGCGTTGGTGCCAAAGTAGTCCAGGCTATTAGAGCCACTGATTTCTGTAGGATTCCTAGAGGGCTGAGTGCCCACGGGGGTGTGTTTACATCGGAAATCAATGCCGCCGGGGGAGAAGTCTGAACTGCAGCTGGAAAGATATCGCAAAACGATTTCTCTGCCCTTGTCCAAGGCGGTTTGTACAAAGGCAACGTGAATATCATTAGTGGCGTCCATGGCCTCCCCAACGGAGCTACGCAGGTCGCGAAGGATCTGTTTGACGCCGATGTAATGCGTTTTGGTGGCGTTTCAGGGGTGCGGGTTCTCAATTTCCCGGATATGGCGCTTCTTGAAATAACAAACTTGCTTCGTGGGCAAGGAACTACCATTGGTGGGTTTTGTGATAGCGGCGCTTGTTTGGCGCCTTGCCGGCGAGGTGTTGAATGAATCAGGATTTGGATAGGCTTTACAAGGCGATTATATTTACTGGAAAAGCGAACGATTCTGGTGGGCGGGTTTCTGTGTATGCGAAGAATTTAGTCGCGGCGAAAGATATTTTGGATAAAAAATATGGTGTAGGAACTGTTTTCGATCTACACAATGAAGAAGACGCCAACGCGGCTCGTTAAGTGGCACCGATCACTTACAGCTTCCGCGCGCCGCGCGCATGCTGGATGGATACCTGTCGGACCGGCAACTGCGCCTGACCTGAGTGGACGGCGAGGTCACCTGCATCACGCTGGGCGGCACGCCGTTGATCACGCAGATCGAGTGGACGCCGTTCGCCGGCACGGTCAAGCGCTGGGGCTGGGCGATGGCGAGCGGCACGAAGGCGAACGAGCGCTACTTCGACCTCGCGGGCCGGGAGATCCGCTACCCGCTGGGCGAGGCGCTGCGGGATGTGCGCTACGACGAGGCGAGCCGCATCGTGAGCTTCACGCATCTGAGCGCGGACGGCACGGCGCAGCCGGCGCTGGACCAAGTGTTCGGCTACGACGAGAACAGCCGGCTGACGGGGATCACGACGAACGCGGCGAGCTGGGCGATCAGCTACGACGCGAACGGCAACCGCACGGCCTGAGCCTGAACGGCAACCCGAGCACGTACGGCGTGGAGGCGACGAGCAACCGCGCAACGAGCATCACGAACCCGGCGCACAGCCTCGTGTTCGACAGCGATGAATGATCGTCACGACTTGGCCATCTCAGACACAGATGGCAACCTGGCCTTCCAGTGCACTCCCTGGCGTCCACGTGGGCTCCGATTGATCTCGAAGCTCGAACGAATTGACGGATGAATGCGTCGACCGCTGGCCGAGCGCGACATACAGTGCCCACCACAGGCGTGAAGCTTGGTCGCGTCGGGTAGTGCAACGGAGCGATCGCCACCACGCCAATCAGCAAAGCACAGGTACAGGCGATGCACTCCTCCGGCACGTTCAGGCTTCAACTCCGCTTCGTGATCGTTCCCGGCCGAAGCGGCGACGTGGAACAGGCGATGGGCTGGGCGTGCCGGGTCGTCTCCAGTGTCGGGATCGTCGCCGACAGCAGCGCGCAACCCTACGAGAACCCCGCGCGGTCGCAGATGGTGAGCGTGGAGGCCGACTGCTTCGGTGAGCGCCGGCGCATCGTCGAGAACTGTGTCGAGGCCGTCGGGGCGATCGGGTGGGTGGTGTCCGGCTCGGGCGAGGAGATCGAGGCCCTCTGGTCGCCGCGCAAGGCGGTGCGACCTGCATTCCGTGCCTGCCTCTTCTGGATGCAGATCCAGACGATGCCGATGAGGGCTTCACCGGCTTCGCGACGCAAACCGCCGGCGCGGCAGGCCGCCAACTGACGCTGTGTCTCTGCACCGATCCCCATCGGTCATTCCAGCAATCCCCCCGACCGCTTGATCAGCACCTGATTGCGCCGTCGCTCTGCTGCGATCTGCCGCACGAAATCCTGCTGCGTCCCCCCCGCCGGCAGGTTGTGCGATTCACGCAGCCGCGCTGCCACCGCATCGCTCGCCAGCAACCGGCCGATCTCGCCGTTGAGCCTGGCCACCACCGCGGCCGGCGTGCCGGCCGGCGCAAACACGCCGAACAGCGAACCGATGTTGGCCTGCGGATAGCCCAGTTCCGCCAGCGTCGGCACCTCCGGCAAGGCATCGAGCCGCGCCGGCGCACCGACCGCCAGCGCCTTCAGCCGCCCGGCCGCCAGCAACTGCAGCTGCGCCGACGCGACGTTGGTCGACAGCACCTCGAACTGCCCGCCGATCGCATCGTTGATCTGCGGCCCGCCGCCCTGGTACGGCACGTGCGTGATGTCGACGCCGCTTTGCAGCCGCGTCTGCGCGAGCACCATGTGGCCGCTGGTCGCGATGCCCGAGGTGGCCCAGCGCACCGCGCCAGGGTGCGCGCGCGCCTGCGCGATCAGGTCCGCAAAGCTGTGGCCGGTGAAGGCCGGCGTGCCCGCCACCAGCACCGGCGTGTTCATCACGCCGGCCACCGGCACCACGCTGCCCAGCAGGTCGCGCGGGCCGCCGGCCAGCAGCGGCTGCAGCGTCAGCGGCGAGACGGCCGAGAAGGCCAGCGTGCAACCGTCGGGCGCGGCCCGCGCCAGCACCTCCATGCCCAGCGCGCCGCCGGCGCCGCCCCGGTTCTCGACCACCACCGGCACGCCCAGCGCCTGCGCCAGCGGCTCGGCCAGCGTGCGCGCCATCGCATCGCTGACGCCACCCGGCGGGTAGACCACGATCAGGTGCACCGGCCGGCTCGGCCAGGGGGCCGTCGGTGGCGCAGCGGCTGCCATCACGGGCCAGGCCAGCGCAGCGCGGACGATCTGTCGACGGGTCGCCTTCATGCCTTCACCTGCTTCGATGCCAGTTCGCGCGCCAGGGCCGTGAAGCGCTGCGCCGGCAGGTTGTCCTCGTCGCCGCGCGACACCAGCGTCAGCGGTGCATCGAGCGAGCCGCTGCCGGCCAACCGTCGATAGGCGATCGCATGCGGATGCGCGCCGGTCATCGAGGCCGGCACCACCGACAGCCCCGCGCCGGCCGCCACCAGGTTCAGGTTCGTCATCATCCGGTCGACCTCGGCGACGATGCGCGGCCGCAGGCCCTTCGCATGGCACAGCGCGAGCAGCTCGGCGTACAGCCCGGGCGCGCCGGGGCGGCGCACCAGGATCAATCCCTCGCTGCACAGCTGCGCAAGCGTCAGCGGCCGCGCCGTCTTGCCACCTGCAGCGCCGCCGCGCCTCGACGCCGCCGCGAACGCATGGTCGCTCGGCATCGCGGCCATCACCGGCTCGCGCAGCAGCGTCTCGAACTGCAGGCCCTCGGGCCGCGCCACCGGCACCCGCAGCAGCGCGCAGTGCAGCCGGCCGGCCGACAGCGCCTCGGTCAGCTCGGCGGCGTTCTCCTCGCGCAGCTGCAGCTCGACCTGCGGGTGCAGCCGCCGGAAAGCGYGCAGCAGCTCGGGCATGAAGCGGTGCGCCGCGGCCGAGCTGGTGAAGCCGATCGCCAGTGTTCCTTCCTGCCCCTGCGCGACCCGCGCCATGCGCTGCGACATCGCCTCCATGCCCTGCAGCATGCGCGTCGCCTCGACCTGGAACTGCCGCCCCGCATCGGTGAGCGCCATGCCGCGCGGATGCCGGCGGAACAGCGACAGCCCCAGCTCGCGCTCCAGCGCGTGGATCTGCTGGCTCAGCGGCGGCTGCTGGATGCCCAGCTGCTCGGCCGCACGCGTCATGTGGCCGGTCTGCGCGACGGCCGCGAAATAGCGGAGCTGTCTCATCTCCATCTCGTCGTCTCCATATGTTTTTCGTATCGGAATGGCCTGCTTATTTTATTTGACCGCAGATCAGGCGCGCGCCTATCGTCGCGGCGCTGTTCAACCAGAAGGCCCGCGAGGCCTCAGACCGGAGACAAGAACCATGGGCCCTGGCCGCCGCATGGACGGGCGCGTCGTGCAACGCATCCGTCCCTTCCTTTCCACCCTCGCGCTGTCCGCGCTGCTCGCCGCTTGCGGCGGTGGCGGCGATGACGGCACCCCTGCGGCCGAAGGCCCGCCGGTCGCCACCGGCACCGCGTGCGCCGACCTCGCCGGCCTGAAATTCACGGCCGCGCAGATCGGCCTGCCGACGCAAGGCGCCAGCGTGAGCAGCGCCACGCCGGTCGCGGCCAGCGACGCCGGCAACACGCTCGGCGACTACTGCCGCGTGCGCGGCACCATCGCCCCGGTCGACCCGCAGGCGCCGGCCATCACCTTCGCCGTCAACCTGCCGGCGCAGTGGAACCACAAGGCCATCCACTTCGGCGGCGGCGGCTTCAACGGCACGCTGATCGACGGCACCGAGCCGCTGCGCTTCGGCCCCGCCGGCAAGCCGGCACCGCTGGCGCTCGGCTACGCCACCTTCGGCGACGACGGCGGCCACCAGAGCAGCAGCATCACCGACGGCACGTTCGCCGCCAACGACGAATCGCTCGCCAACTACGGCGGCCAGTCGCTGAAGAAGACCCACGATGTCGCGATGCTGCTGGTGAAGGCGCGCTACGGCACGGCGCCCGACAAGGCCTACTTCCTCGGCACCTCCACCGGCGGGCGCGATGCGCTGCTGCACATCCAGCGCTGGCCGGCCGACTACGACGGCGTGGTCGCCAACGAGCCGGCGCTCAACTACAGCGGCACGCGGCTGTCGAACGTGGCCGTCGGGCGCGCGCTGTACGCCAACGGCGGCGCCGGCTGGGTCAACCTCGCGAAGACGCTGCTGGTGCAGAAGACCGTGCTGGCCGCCTGCGACAAGCTCGACGGCGCCGCCGACGGCATCGTCAGCAACGTCGAGAGCTGCCGGCAGCTGAACCCGCAGATCCTCGCGACGCTGCGCTGCGCCGGCGGCACCGACGCCGGCGACAGCTGCCTGTCCGATGCCCAGCTCACCACCATCCGCACCATCGAGTCGCCGCTCGAACTGAACGGCTACACGCTGGCGAAGGGCGTCACGCGCGCCGGCGGCTACAACCTCCTCGAAGGCACGCTGGTCGCCGGCCCCTCCACGTCGCGCGACCTCGGCACGCGCCAGGTACCGGGCAACCCGGCCACCACCGCCGACGCCAACGTCTACGTCACCGGCGACCAGTGGGCGAAGTACTTCGTCACCCGCGATGCCGGCTTCGACACGCTGACGCTCGACCCGGTGACGGGCGGCGCCTGGGCTGCGCGCATCTCCGCCGTCTCGGCAATGACCGATGCGCTCGATGCCGACCTGTCGCCGTTCCTCGCGCACGGTGGCCGGCTGATCCTGCTGCACGGCCTGGCCGACGAGGTGATCAGCAACAACTCGACGATCGAGTACTACGGCCGCGTGAAGAGCACCGTCGGCGATGCGGCCACCGAGCAGGGCATCCGCTTCTACACGGTGCCGGGCATGGGGCACGGCACGGGGGTCTTTCTCCCGAGCTGGGATTCGCTGGCGGCGCTGGAGAACTGGGTCGAGAAGGGCGTGGCGCCGGAGACCGGCGTCGTGACCGACACCGTCGCCGCGACCGCCGGCCGCACGCGCCCGCTGTGCCGCTTCCCGGCGTGGCCGAAGTACAAGGGCAGCGGCAGCGTGGACGCCGCGTCCAACTACAGCTGCGTGCAGGAGACGGCCGATCCGCTGGCCTGCCCGAACCTGCCGGCCTCCGCCGCCACCTACAAGGGCGGCAACCTGTTCGGCGAGGAACTCAGCGTCGCGCTCGACCCGGCGACGATGGGCTACACGATCACGATCGATGCCAGCGGGCAGCGCGCGGCCGGCACGCAGCGCAGCGGCGCGCTGCTGCCGCGCGGCAACTGCGTGTTCGCGAGCGGCGAGAACGGGGCCGACTTCACGTTCGGCGCGGGCGGCTTGCTGCAGGGCGGCGTCGCGGCACCGGCCGGCGGCACGTCGATCGGCCTGATCGCGTTCCAGAACACCTTCCAGAACGCGGCCACGCCGACGGTGTTCAACCCGATCGCCAACATCTTCGACGTGAGCGGCGTGCAGTACGGCGCCGACGGCGTCGCGACGGCCTACGCCGCGTCGTCGCGGGTGCGCAATGCCGGCACCTTCCAGCACTGCCAGGATCCGGCGAGCGGGCGCTTCATGACCTACGACGCCGCCTGCACGTCGACCGCGAAGGGCTACGTCACCTACAACGCCGCGCACAACGCGTTCGACGTGTTCACCACCTCGCCGACCGGCGGCGCCACCACCACCGGCGGCACGCTGTCGGGCTCGGTCGTGTTCGGCCAGGTCGGTGCGACCACGGTGCCGCTGTTCCTGGTACGTGACCCGTCCGGCGCGCACGGCCTGCGCTTGTATGCGCCGCAGACGCCGCTGGCCGCCGGCAGCGCCGACGGGCACTTCGCGCTCGCCGCGAGCGATGGCAGCCAGGTCGCTGCGGTGGTGTCGGGCACCAGCCTCACGCTGGGCGCCAGCACCGGCACGCTGGCCTACGACGCGCCGGTGCTGGGTGTCGCGCAGAGCAGCGGTGCCGCCGCGGGCAATTTCGTGTTCAATGCCGGCGTGCTGGGCTATGTGTCGTCCGGCGCCGGCGCGGTCTACCAACTCGGGATCAGGAACTGACGATGAAGCACGCCTCGGGACTCTGGCGGGCCTGGGCCCTCGCCGCTTGGCTGGCCGCGATGCTGCCCGTCGTGCATGCCGAGAAGGCCGACCCGAGGGCCGAGCCGCAGGCGGCGCCCTGTCCCGAAGGCGTGGCGGCCGACGCACGCTGCTACAACGGTCGCGATGCGGAGGGCGCGCTGTACTGGATCGCGATGCCCGCCGACTGGAACAAGGTGCTGGTGGTGCATGCGCACGGCGGGCCGGAGGTCGGCGCGCCATCGCTCGCGCGCAGCGCCGAAGACCTGCAGCGCTGGGCCGTGATGGTGAAGGCCGGCTATGCCTGGGCCGGCTCCAGCTACCGGCGCGGCGGCTACGGCGTCACGATGGCCGCCGAAGACACCGAGCGGCTGCGCCAGCTGTTCATCGAGCGCTTCGGCAAACCGCGCCGCACCGTGCTGCACGGGCAGAGCTACGGCGCCGGCGTGGCCGCGAAGGCGGCCGAGCTCTACGGTCCCCCCGCCTACGACGGCGTGCTGCTCACCAGCGGCGTGCTGGGCGGCGGCAACAACGCCTACGATTTCCGGCTCGACCTGCGCGTGGTCTACCAGCAGGTCTGCCACAACCACCCGAAGCCCGACGAAGCGGCCTACCCGCTGTGGCAGGGCCTGCCGCTCGATTCGAAGCTGACGCGCGCCGAACTGGCCGAGCGCGTCAAGGAATGCACCGGCGTCGGGCTGCCGGCCGCGCAGCGCTCGCCGGAGCAGGCGGCGCGGCTGCACGCCATCCTGTCGGTGGTGCACATTCCCGAGCGCAGCCTGCTCGGCCACCTGCAGTGGGGCACCTGGCTGTTCCAGGACCTGACGCAGAAGCGCCTGGGCACCCGCAACCCGTTCGGCAACGCGAAGGTCGCCTACAGCGGCTCGGCCGACGATGCCGCGCTCAACAAGCAGGTGCTGCGCTACGCCGCCGACCCGCAGGCAGTGGCGGCGCTCGCGGCCGACAGCCGCCCCACCGGCCGGCTGAAGCTGCCGGTGCTGACGCTGCATGCCATCCACGACCCGACCGCCTTCGTCGAGCTGGAGAGTGCGTACCGCGAGATCGTCGAGGCGGCCGGCGCGTCGTCGTGGCTGGTGCAGACCTTCAGCGACGAGGCCGACCACAGCTACCTGGGCGATCCGGAGTACCCGGCGCTGCTGACGGCGCTGCTGCGCTGGGTCGACGACGGCGAGCGGCCGACGCCCGAAGGTGTCGCAAAGCTGTGCACGGCCCACGAGGCGCGCTTCGGCAGTGGCTGCAAGTTCCGGCCGGCGTACCGCCCCGCGCCGCTGTCGTCGCGCGTGCCGGCACGGGCTCCCTGAAGGCCGACGGCAATCTCGTACAAGACCGCCGGCCGCCGAGGCGCGACACTGCGCCGATGACGTCTCCCGCCCTGCTCACCGGAACCCTGTTCGCCCTCGCCGCCGGCCTGATGTGGGGCCTGGTGTTCGTCGGCCCGTTGATGCTGCCGGAGTACCCGGCCGCGCTGCAGTCGTTCGGCCGCTACCTGGCCTTCGGGTTGATCGCGCTGCCGCTCGGCTGGCTCGACCGGGCGCGGCTGTCGCAACTGACCCGCGCCGACTGGATCGAGGCGCTGAAGCTCGCGGCGATCGGCAACGTCGTCTACTACCTGTTCCTCGCGAGCGCGATCCAGCGTGCCGGCGGGCCGCTGCCGACGATGATCATCGGCACGCTGCCGGTCGTCATCGCGATCTGCGCCAACCTGCGCGATCGTCGTGGACAGGGGGTCGGCGGCGAGCCGATCGCCTGGGTGCGGCTGCTGCCGTCGCTGCTGCTGATCGGTGCCGGCATCGGGCTCGTCAACCACGTCGAGATCGGGCACCTGCGCGCCGATCCGCAGGCGGACCTGGCCCGCTATGCGTGGGGGGCGGTGCTGGCGGTCGGTGCCGTCGTCTGCTGGACCTGGTACCCGCTGCGCAATGCCGACTGGCTGCGCGCCCACCCCGACCGCAGCCCGCGCAGCTGGGCGACGGCACAAGGCCTCGCGACGCTGCCGCTTGCGGTGGTCGGGTATGCAGTCACGTGGGTGTGGATGGCGCTGCAGGGGGATGCCGCAGGCGGGGGTTTCGCGATGCCCTTCGGCCCGCGCCCCGGCGATTTCATCGCGCTGATGTTCGCGATCGGCCTGTTCGCCTCATGGCTCGGTACGCTGTGCTGGAACGAGGCCAGCCAGCGCCTGCCAACGGCCCTGGCAGGCCAGCTGATCGTGTTCGAGACGCTGTCGGCGCTGGCCTATGCCTTCGTGCTGCGCCGCAGCTGGCCTCAGGCCGAGACCTTGGCCGGCGTGGCTTTGCTGGTGGCCGGCGTGCTGTGGGCGCTGCGCAGCAAGGCGGCGACGCCGGTCGAGCTGACCTCGGAACTGCATCCCTGAGGGTGCTCCTCGGGCGATTCATCGTTCGCGGCATCGGTGACGACGTGCGACGGCACGGTGGCGACCGGGCGGCGGTTGCGGTACCAGGCGCTGACGCGCTGGGCGGCTTGCAGGGTTTCGATGTTCATGATGAAGCGGCAATGAAGTTGAAACAGCCCGGTCGCGCCATGCGCGGCCCGGGCCGGAAGCGGTAGCTCGCGATCACTCGTCGATGCGCTTGCCGATGTCCTTCGCGACATCGGCGACCTTCTTCTTCGCATCGCCGTAGGCGGCTTGCGACTTGCCGGCCACCTGGTCGGCGACCCCTTCGCTGCGCAGGCGGTCATTGCCGACCACCTTGCCGGTGGTTTCCTTGATCTTGCCCTTGACGTCTTCGACGCGGCCCTTGACCTGGTCCTTGTTCATGGCGATCTCCTTGTTCAAGGCAGCGCGGTGTGCGCTGCGGTGAACACAGTGTCGGCGTCGCTTCGGGGCAGGTCTGTCGGACGTGGCCGCGTTCGATGTCGGACAAATCCGTCTGTTTTCGTGGGGTCAGGCGGCCAGCGCCTCGTCGAGCACCTCGATCCAGTGGCGTACCGGGATCGCGGTGCCGCTCTGCAGGTGCTGGATGCAGCCCACGTTGGCAGAAATGATGGCCTGCGGCTGCAGCGCGTCGAGGTGGCCGAGCTTGCGGTCGCGCAGCTGGTACGCGAGCTCCGGCTGCAGCACCGAGTAGGTGCCGGCCGAGCCGCAGCACAGGTGGCTTTCGCTGGCCGCGACGCGCACCTCGAAGCCGAGCGTTGTCAGATGGGTCTCGACACCGCCGCGCAGCTGCTGGCCATGCTGCAGCGTGCATGGTGGGTGGAAGGCGAGCGAGCGCGGCCCGGTCTTGCCGTCCCGCAGTTTCAGGCGCGGCTTCAGCCGCGGCACCAGCTCCGGCAGCAGCTCGCTGAGGTCGCAGGTCAGCTCGGCGATGCGCTGTGCCTTCTCGGCATAGGCCGGGTCGCGGGCCAGCGCATGGCCGTAGTCCTTCACGGTGACGCCGCAGCCGGACGCGTTCATCACGATCGCCTCGACCTGGTCCGACAGCACCAACGGCCACCAGGCGTCGATGTTGCGGCGCATGTCATCGAGCCCGCCGTCGATGTCGCCCAGGTGGGTGCGGATCGCGCCGCAGCAGCCGGCCTCGTCGGCCACCACCGTCTGGATGCCGGCCGCGTCGAGCACGCGCGCGGTCGCGCTGTTGATGTTGGGCGCCATCGCCGGTTGCACGCAGCCCATCAGCAGCAGCATCTTGCGCGGGTGCTGGCGCGTCGGCCAGCGGTGCGCCGCCGCGCCGGCGCGTGGCGGCACCTTGTCGCGCAGCGTGGCCGGCAGCAGCGGCCGCACGGCCTGGCCGAGCTTCAGCGCCGGCGCGAACAGCGGCGAGGTCAGCCCCTCCTTCAGCAGCCAGCGCACCGTGCGTTCGCCGCGCGGCCGCTCGACGCGCGCATCGACCAGCTTGCGGCCGATGTCGAGCAGCGCGCCGTACTGCACGCCCGATGGGCAGGTGCTCTCGCAGTTGCGGCAGGTCAGGCAGCGGTCCAGGTGCTGCTGCGTGCTGCGCGTGACCGGCTCGCCCTCGAGCACCTGCTTCATCAGGTAGATGCGCCCGCGCGGGCCGTCGAGCTCGTCGCCGAGCAGCTGGTAGGTCGGGCAGGTGGCGGTGCAGAAGCCGCAGTGCACGCACTTGCGCAGGATCGCCTCGGCGGCGTCGCCGTCGGGCGTTCCCTTGAACTCGGAGGACAGCCTGGTTTGCATCGATCAGAGGTCCGGGTAGAGGCGGCCGGGATTGAACACGCCCTGCGGGTCGAAGGATTTCTTCAGCTCGCGGTGGATGCGGTCGAGCGGCGCGCGCAGCGGCGCGAACGCGCCGGCCGACTTGTCGTTCGACATGAACAGCGTCGCATGCCCGCCGGCCAGCGTCGCCGCGTCGCGCACCAGCGCCGCCGGCAACGCGGTGCACAGCCAGCGCTGCGCGCCGCCCCATTCGATCAGCTGCTCGCCCGACACCGCCAGCGGCGGCGCCGTCGGCGGCACCGAGAGCCGCCACAGCGCGCCGCCATGCGCCACCGCCGCGCGTGCCTTCTCGAAGTACTCGTCGGTCTGGTTGCGCAGGCCGCGCCAGAACGTGATCGCCTGCGTCGGCTCGATCACGTCGCCGCCGAGCGCGGCGAGTGCCGACTGCACCGCGGCGAGCGCGCCGCGCAGCCGCACGACGAGCATGCCGTCCCACCAGGCGCTGGCGTTGATCGGCAGCGGCAGGCCGCTCCATTCGTTGATCTTCTGCATCGCGCTGATCTGCGCCAGCTCGAAGCGCACCGTGGCGGTGGCCGGGGCGAGCGGCAGCACCTTCAGCGAGACCTCGAGGATCACGCCCAGCGTGCCGAGCGAGCCGGCGAGCAGCCGCGAGACGTCGTAGCCGGCGACGTTCTTCATCACCTGGCCGCCGAAGCTGAGCACCTCGGCGCGGCCGTTCAGCAGCGTTGCGCCGAGCACGTAGTCGCGCACCGCGCCGACCGCCGCGCGCGGCGGGCCCGACAGGCCGGCCGCCACCATGCCGCCGACGGTGCTGCCCGGCCCGAAGTGCGGTGGCTCGAACGGCAGGTACTGGTTCTTCTCGGCGAGCGCGGCCTCGAGCGTCGCGAGCGAGGTGCCGCAGCGCGCGGTGACGACGAGCTCGGTCGGCTCGTAGCTCGAGATGCCTTCGAGCACCGTGGTGTCGAGGAGCTCGCCCTGCGGCGGCTCGCCGTAGAAATCCTTGGTGCCGCCGCC
Source organism: Rhizobacter sp. P3_C12 (assembly GCF_056402735.1). Taxonomy (NCBI): domain Bacteria; kingdom Pseudomonadati; phylum Pseudomonadota; class Betaproteobacteria; order Burkholderiales; family Sphaerotilaceae; genus Rhizobacter; species Rhizobacter sp. P3_C12. The sequence continues at coordinate 25,197 of NZ_JBFUGW010000024.1, read as the reverse complement.
GCGGATGCGCAGTTGCGCCCCGGCGGCGCGGGCGGCTTCGACCTTGTCGACGAGGATCTGCAGTGCGGGGTCGTGGGTCATCAGGGCATCAGAAACCGGATCAGAAACGGGGAATGTCGGCGAACGGCAGCAAACCGCGCTTCACGTGCATGCGCCCGTACTCCGCGCAGCGCACCAGCGTCGGGATCACCTTGCCGGGGTTCAGCAGCCCGGACGGGTCGAAGGCATGCTTGACGGCCAGCATCTGCTCGCGCTCGGCGTCGGAGAACTGCACGCACATCGACGACAGCTTCTCGACGCCCACGCCGTGCTCGCCGGTCACCGAGCCGCCCATCGCGACGCTGGTCTCGAGGATGTCGGCGCCGAACAGCTCGCAGCGGTGCAGTTGATCAGGGTCGTTGGCGTCGAACAGGATCAGCGGGTGCAGGTTGCCGTCGCCGGCGTGGAACACGTTGGCGCAGCGCAGCCCGTACTTCTTCTCCATCTCGCCGATCGCGAGCAGGATGTCGGCCAGCCGCTTGCGCGGGATCGTCGAATCCATGCACATGTAGTCGGGGCTGATGCGCCCGCTCGCCGGGAAGGCGTTCTTGCGGCCGCTCCAGAAGCGCAGCCGCTGCGCCTCGTCCTTGCTGACCTCCATGCGCGCGGCGCCGCTGCCGGCCAGCACGTCGAGCATGCGGCCGATCTCCTCGGCCACCTCTTCGGGCGTGCCGTCGCTCTCGCACAGCAGGATGGCCTGCGCATTCAGGTCGTAGCCGGCGTGCACGAAATCCTCGACGGCGGCCGTCATCGGCTTGTCCATCATCTCGAGCCCGGCCGGGATGATGCCGGCGGCGATCACGTTGGCGACCGCGTCGCCGGCCTGCCGGATGTCGTCGAAGCTCGCCATGATGCAGCGCGCGAGCAGCGGCTTCGGCACCAGCTTCACGGTGACCTCGGTGACGACCGCGAGCATGCCTTCGCTGCCGACCAGCACCGCCATCAGGTCGAGCCCGGCGGCGTCGAGCGCCTCGGAGCCGAACTCCACCGCCTCGCCCTGCGCGGTGAAGCCGCGCACGCGCAGCACGTTGTGGATCGTCAGCCCGTATTTCAGGCAGTGCACGCCGCCGGAGTTCTCGGCCACGTTGCCGCCGATGGTGCAGGCGATCTGGCTGCTCGGGTCGGGTGCGTAGTACAGCCCGTAGGGGGCGGCGGCCTCGCTGATCGCGAGGTTGCGCACGCCGCACTGCACGGTGGCGGTGCGCGCCAGCACGTCGACCTTCAGGATGCGGTTGAACTTGGCCAGGCTCAGCGTGACGCCCAGCGCATGCGGCAGCGCGCCGCCGCTCAGGCCGGTGCCGGCGCCGCGCGCGACCACCGGCACGCCGAGCCGGTCGCAGGCGCGCAGCACCGCGGCGACCTGGTCCTCGGTCTCGGGCAGCGCCACCACCAGCGGCTGCTGGCGGTAGGCGGTGAGGCCGTCGCATTCGTACGGCACGGTGTCTTCACCGCGCGACAGCAGCGCATGCAGCGGCAGCAGGGGCGCCAGTTCGGCGACGACCTGCGCGCGGCGTTGCGCGCGCTCGTCCGCGCTGGGCGCATCGGCACCGGTCGCGTGGACCGGAAGAAGGGCATTCACGGAGTCAGGTCTCCCACATCGGCCTGTTCGACGAGCCCACGACTGTAGCGCCTGCTCAGGGCGCTTCGGCCGCGTACAGCACATGCGCACGCAGCGGGTGGTCCGCGGCGATGCGCGGGTGATCGAACTGCGCGCGCTGCGTCAGGCCGATGCGTTCCATGACCCGGCGCGACGGCTGGTTGCCCAGCGCCGTGAACGAGACCACCTGCGGCAGGCGCATCACCTGCCAGGCATGATCGAGCACGAGACGGRCCGCCTCGCTGGCAAAGCCTTGCCCCCAGGCCGCGCGCACCAGCCGCCAGCCGATCTCCCGGGGATCCGGCGCGATGCCTGGCACCGGAAGCTCGAACGGCACCGCAGAGAGCCCGACGAAGCCGGCAAACGGCCGCCCCGGCACTTCCAGCGCCCACAGCCCATGCCCGAACTGCTCGACGTGCAGTCGCGCACGTGCCGCGAAGGCATCGCTCTGCGCGCGCGTCAGCGGCGCGAGGAAATGCTGCATCACCTGCGGGTCGGCGTTCATCGCGGCGCAGGGTTCGAGGTCGTCGTCGCGCCAAGGCCGCAGCGTGACACGCCCCGCGCGCAGCGTGACCGGCGCATGAAGGCTCATGCGGCGGTCGTGAACACCGTCAGCACCCCGGTGTAGCCGTAGAGGTGGTGGCGCGCGATCTCGCCGGCCGCGAAGAAGCCGACCAGCGGCACGTCGCCGAGCGCGCGCCGCACGATGGCGAGCTCGGCCGACGGCGCGCCGAAATGCGGGCCGCCGCGGCCGGCGCAGCTCACGTAGACCGCACCGGCCATGCGGCGCGCCGCATGCGGGGCCGAGCTGCCGTCGGGCCCCTGCTGCAGCGCGAGGGCAGTCTCGCGCGGCATCGTCTCGGGCTCCAGCTCCTCGCGGATCTCGCTGCAGATGCGCACCAGGTCGCGCCGCGCCGCCTCGGTGCTGCGGGTGCAGAACGCGAGGTGCATGCCGGGCTCGACCTGGTCGCTGACCGCGACGCCGCGCTGCTGCGGGTCGATGCCCACCAGGTGGCGCACCCGCGTGTCGGTGCCGAACTGGCCGGGCCGCGCCATCAGGTCATCGCGCGGGTCRCTCAGGCCGACCAGCGTCTGGCGCAGCCGCGGCAGCGCCTCGCGTGGCTCGTCGCCATCGATCTTCAGGTCGCGCAGCAGGCAGTCGAGGGCCGGCTCGTCGTCGAGCTGCGCGACCACGTTGCGCTCGCCCTGCGTGATGCGGCGTGCCGGGCCGACCGGCTGGCAGCCCTGCGTCACGCGCGAGACCAGGGTCACCTCGCGGCTGAACGCGACGCCCGACAGGCCACCGTCGAACACGCCGTCGGCGATGTGCAGCGCCTGCGTGCGCGCCGATGCGAGGCCGCCGAACAGGTAGCCGGTGGCGGTGCGGTCGCTCATCTCGGTGATCAGCTCGGCCAGGTCGGTGGCGGCCGGGTCGGCATGCACCTGCGCCGTGTTGGGCGCGAAAGCAGCATCGCCATGCAGCGGTGCCGCCCCCGAGAACACGCGGAACTGCTCGCGCGGCAGGTCCGACAGCATCAGTGCGAGCGCCGGCTCGTCGAAGTACTCGACGCCGTTGGCCGCGATGCCGACGCCCACCGCGCCGACCCAGGCCGTGCCCGGCCAGCGCTGGCGCAGCTCGGCCAGCAACTCGGCGGCATGTGGCGCGTAGTGGTCGCTGAGGTAGACCCAGCCGAGCGTCGGCTCGCCGATGTGCGCGCCGCCCGGGTCGGCCCGCTGCGCGTCGATCTGCGCGGCCGACAGCGCGAGCGCCATGCGCCAGTCGGGGTGGGTCGCGTGGGCGTGGGCGAACAGCTTCATCGCGGCGGGCTCCTCAGGCGCGCGGTGCGGCGCGCTTGCGGGCAGCGGCGGTCTTGGCGGCCGTCTTGGCGGCCACCGCCTTGGCCGTCCGCACCGTCTTGATCGCCACCTCGCCCGGCATCGTCGCCGCGCGCTTCAGCGTCTGCCCGGCGGCGTCGACCGATTGCTTGACCAGCGCGCCGGCCAGGTTGCGTGCCGCATCCGACGCGCTGTCCTTCATCGCGGTGGCGGCGAGTTCGGTGAACTGCTTGGTGAGGGCGCCCCACCACTGCATCGGGTCGACGGCGGCGGCGGTGTCGGTTTTCGCGCCGGCCTTCGCGTCCGGCTTGCGCGCCGACGCGGGGGCGGCTGCTGGTTCTGCAGCAGGTGCCGAGGCCGCGGGCCGCGCCGTCAGCGAATCGCGCAGGTCTTCCATCTGCACGTTCATCGTCTTCAGCGTCGACAGCGTCATGCGCTGCACCTCGAGCGCCTGGATCGTCGCGCCCAGCATGCGGGCGTTCTGCTCGAGCCAGAACTGCACGGTGCGCAGCTCCTCGATGCGTTTCTCGAGTTCCTCGGGGTTCAGCGTCGGCGCGACCCACTGGCMGATGTTCGGCAGCGCGGCGCCGGCGTTCTTCACGAGCCCCTGCAGGAAGTCGAAACCGGGCACCAGCTTCGTGAAGTTCGGGGCCTCGGCCATGGTGTCTCCTTGTGGGCAGCTGCTGTCTTTTGGACAGCCGATTGTGCACGCCTTGCACGGGCTGCATACGCGCGCAACCCCTAGCAACCCCCTACCTGAAAACTCTTGCAGGTGAAGGACGAGCGGCGTTGACGCGCCCCCCGCTTGTGCCCGACCCTGGGGGCGCGCCGCTGACTGTCGGCGCTTTTGCTTCCAACCTCACAAGGGAATGAGACATGACAAAGCGATCCATGCATCGAATCTCTCTGCGCAGGGTGTTGTCAGCCCTGCTGGTCCTGACGGGCGCCACCGCGCTCTCGGCCCATGCCGGCGTCCTGTCGGCAGCAGCGGCGGCCCAGAGCATCACTGCAGCACCCCAGGCCGACGTACCGACCCCGACCGACCGGCTGATCATCAAGTACCGCAGCGGCGCCGCCGGCGCCGCGTCCACCGCCTCCACCACCGAACGCAGCGTGCTGCACCGCAGCGCCCAGGATGTCGCGCTGCGCGCCGGCGTGCAGATGCAGCTGTTGCGCATCGGCGCGCTCGACACCCACGTGATGAAGTTCGACCGCCGCCTGCCGCAGGCCGACGTCGCCCAGATCGCGCGTGACATCGCGGCCTCCGACCCGAACGTCGAGTACGCCGAGCCCGACCGCATCCTGCATGCGCTGTTCACGCCGAACGACACGCAGTACGGCCAGCAGTGGCAGTACTTCGAGGCCACCGCCGGCCTGCGGTTGCCGGACGCGTGGGAGAAGTCCACCGGCACCGGCGTCGTCGTGTCGGTGATCGACACCGGCTACCGGCCGCACGCCGACCTGGCGGCKAACATCCTGCCCGGCTACGACTTCATTGCCGACACGGCCACCGCCAACGACGGCGGCGGGCGCGACAGCGATGCGAAGGATCCCGGCGACTGGATCAACGCCGGCGAATGCGATGGCGCCGCGGCCGAATCGAGCAGCTGGCACGGCACGCACGTGGCCGGCACCATCGCGGCGGTCACCAACAACAGCAACGGCGTGGCCGGCGTGGCGTTCAACGCCAAGGTCGTGCCGGCGCGCGTGCTCGGCAAGTGCGGCGGCTACACCTCCGACATCGCGGCGGCGATCATCTGGGCCTCGGGCGGCACGGTGAGCGGCGTGCCCGCCAATGCCAACCCGGCGCGCGTGATCAACATGTCGCTCGGCGGCCAGGGCGCCTGCGACACCACGTCGCAGAACGCCATCACCTCGGCCCGCAGCCGCAACACGGTGGTGGTGGTGGCGGCCGGCAACAGCAATGCCAACGCCTCCGGCTTCTCGCCGGCGAGTTGCAGCGGCGTGATCACCGTGGCGGCCACGAACCGCAGCGGCGGGCGCGCGTACTACTCGAACTACGGCGCCATCGTGGACGTCGCGGCCCCGGGCGGCGACGTGCGCTCGAGTGCGGCGAACGGCATCCTGTCGACGCTGAACTCGGGGGCGACGACGCCGGGCGCCGACAGCTACGACTACTACCAGGGCACGTCGATGGCGACGCCGCACGTGGTGGGCGTGGTGGCGCTGATGCTGTCGAAGAACCCGTCGCTGACGCCGGACCAGGTCGAGACGCTGCTGAAGTCGTCGTCGCGGGCCTTCCCTGCCACCTGCTCGCAGTGCGGCGCAGGCCTGGTGGATGCCAACGCGGCGGTCGATGCAGCGGGCGGCGGCACGACGACGCCACCGACACCGGTGACGGACACCGAGTCGAACAACACGATCGCGACGGCGCAGGCGGTGAACAAGAACTCGCTGGTGTCCGGCACCATCGCCAGCAGCTCCGACACCGACTACTTCAAGGTGACGGTGGCCAGCGGCAGTTCGCTGGCCGCGACGTTGACGCCGAACAGCAGCTCCGACTACGACCTGTACATCTACAACGCCAGCGGCACGCAGCTCGCGAAGAGCGAGAAGAGCACCGGGCTGGTCGACTCGGCCTCGGTGAGCAACAGCGGCGCGAGCGCGGTGACGTACTACGTGCGCGTGCTGTACTACAGCGGTGGCACCGGCGCCACCAACGGCAAGTACACGCTGCTGCTCAACTGATCAGCGCTTGAAGATGATGCGCTCCACGCGGTAGCCGCGGGCCTTCAGCAGGGCCGGGAGGCCCTGCGGCCCGATCATGTGCAGGCTGCCGACGGCGGCGAACACCCGTTCGCCGCCCTCGTGCCAGGCCGCGACCTGCTCGGCCATCGCCGGGTTGCGCTCGTCGAGCATGCGCTTCATGTCGCGCCGGTCGTCGGCGGTCTTCATGCAGTCGCACCAGCTCGCATAGCGCTCCAGCTCGTCGAGCTTGCTGCCCGACCACACGTCGGCGATGCGCTTGAGCATGCGCCGCGTCTGGCCCTTCTCGAGGTCGGCCAGCGTGCGGTCGATCATCTCGACGCGCTCCTCGGGCGTGCCGCCGGTCAGCATGTCGAGCTGCATCTCCGGGGTCTCCAGCGAATCGACCTGCTTGCCCAGCTGGTGGCCGAGCAGCGCGATGAAGGCGTCGATGCCATAGGCCGGGTCGAGCCCGTCGGCGCGGCCGGCCGTGACGGCCAGGTTCAGCGCCAGCAGCACCGGGCTCAGCGAGCGGCTGATCGCGTCGGGGATGCAGGCGGCGCGCGCCTGGCCCTGCAGCCGTTGCTCCAGCGCCGCGGGCAGCGGCTCGCCGCCGCTGGGGGCCTGCGCGGCACCGAGCCGGCGCGCGATGTCGGCGTCGGTGATGTCGAGTTCGAGCGCGATGCGCTGGCTCTCGCGCAGCGCGGCGGCGACCGCCGGGCCCGGGATCACCCAGTCGGGCCGCGCGATGTGCATCGTGCCGTACAGCCACGAATCGTGACCGCCCTTGCTGAGGCGCCACAGGAAGCCGCGGTCGCGCGTGCCGCCGGGCTCGGACTGCGCCTTCAGCGCGCGCGCCGCCTGCGCGGCGGCCTGCTGCGCGCAGGCCGGGTCGGACTCCTGCGCGGGCGCGGCGGCGGCGAACCACAGCAACGGGAGGGCGGCGAGCAGCCGGCGCGCGAGGGCGAGGGTGGAAGGCGTCATGGCTGCGACTGTAGCCAAGCTGCGCGAGAATCCGCCACACCATGCGCAGCCTGTTTCACCTCGCCTTCCACGTCACCGACCTCGATGCCGCGCGCCGCTTCTACGGCGGCGTGCTCGGCTGCCGCGAGGGCCGCAGCACCGACACCTGGGTCGACTTCGACTTCTTCGGCCACCAGCTGTCGCTGCACCTGGGCGAGCCGTTCGCGACCACCGACACCGGCCGCGTCGGTGCCCACCTGGTGCCGATGCCGCACCTGGGCGTGGTGCTGGAGCTGCCCGACTGGCAGGCGCTGGCGCAGCGGCTGCAGGCCGCCGGCACGTCATTCGTGCTGCCGCCGGGCGTGCGCTTCGAGAACCAGCCCGGCGAGCAGTGGACGATGTTCTTCCGCGACCCGTCGGGCAACCCGATCGAGGTCAAGGGGTTCCGGTCGCTGGACACCGTCTACGACCAGTGAGTCCCGGATGGGCGCTCAACCGACGACACGGCGCCACCGCGCCAGGGTGTCCGGATCCGGCAGGTCGTTCCCCAGCGCATCGATCGCGCGGCTGAACCACGGCCCCGCCTCTGGCCCGCGGCCGAGTGCGGCGAGGTTCTCACCCAGCTCGGCATAGACCCAGCCGTCCACCTCGCCCGCGGCAGCCCACTCCCGCTCCAGCCGTTGCTGCAGGACCAGTGCCTCGGCGTGGCGCCTCATCGCGCGCAGCGTCCACGCCACCATCCACTGCGCAATCCGCACCTGCGCGGGGCGACCGTCACGCTCGCGCGCCGCGAGCGCCTGCCGGAAGCTCGCCAGCGCCTCGTCGAAACGGCCGGCGCCGTGCAGGCTCATCCCGATGTTGTTGGCCAGCGAACCTTCCCAGGCGCGGGCGTTGGCTTCGTCCGATGCCAGTGCGACGGCCAGTGCGCGGTCGTTCCAGGCCAGCTGGTCAGCCGTGTCCGGCTCGACGAGCGCGAGCATGTGCATCGCGTCCACCAACAGCTCATCGAGCCGCGCGGCGCGTGCACTATCGACCGCCTGCGCGAACAGCGGCCTCGCCTGCTGGCGCTCGCCGGCTGAGCGCAGCGTGCGGCCGCGTTCCAGCAGGTGGCGCACCCGCGGTTCGGCGCCCGCCACGTCCAGCGCCTGCAGCATTGCATCGAGTTCGGCATGGGCCTCGGTGAACTGCCGCCGCAGGCTGTGCGTGCGCGCGATCTGCGTTCGCAGCGACAGCGCGTCGTCACCTTGCGCATCGGCGAGCAGGCGGCGGAACAGCGCCTCCGAGGCCGCCGGGTCGTCGAAATCCCAGAGCGAGCGGATGTCCATCGCGTCAGTTCCCCAGATCAGTCCGCCGCGTCGGACGTGCCGCCACCCTGCCGCACCTGCTGGTCGATCGCACCGAACAGCGAATGCCCGTCGAGCCCCTTCATCTCGATGCGGATCGTGTCGCCGAACTGCATGAACTCCGTCTGCGGCTCGCCCGATTCGATGGTCTCGATCGCGCGCTTCTCGGCGATGCAGCTGTAGCCGCGCGACCAGTCCTTGTTGCTGACCGTGCCGCTGCCGACGATGCTGCCGGCGCGCACGTTGCGCGTCTTGCAGATGTGGGCGATCAGCTGGCCGAAGTGGAAGGTCATTTCCTCGCCGGCATCGCACAGCCCGACCTTCTTGCCGTTCCAGGTGCTCTGCAGCGGCAGGTGCACGCGCCCGCCCTTCCAGGCGCCGCCCAGCTCGTCGGGCGTCACCGCGACCGGGCTGAACGCGGTCGCCGGCTTGCTCTGGAAGAAGCCGAAGCCCTTGGCCAGCTCGGCCGGGATCAGGTGGCGCAGCGACACGTCGTTGGCCAGCATCAGCAGCCGGATGCCCTCCAGCGCCTGCTCCGGCGGGGTGCCCATCGGCACGTCGCCGGTGACGACCGCGACCTCGGCCTCGAAGTCGATGCCCATCTTCTCGCTCGGCACGACGATGTCGTCGCAGGCGCCGATGAAGTCGTCGCTGCCGCCCTGGTACATCAGCGGGTCGGTGTAGAAGCTCTCCGGCACCTCGGCGTTGCGCGCCTTGCGCACCAGCTCGACGTGGTTGATGAAGGCCGAGCCGTCGGCCCACTGGTAGGCGCGCGGCAGCGGCGCGGCGCACTGCTTCGGCTCGAACGGGAAGGCATGGCGCGCCTTGCCGTGGTTCAGCGTCACGTAAAGATCCTCGAGCTGCGGCGACAGGAAGTTCCAGTCGTCCAGCACCTGCTGCAGGCGCGTGGCGATGCCGGTGGCGTAGTGGGCGGTGCTCAGGTCGCGCGAGACGACGACCAGCTGGCCGTCGCGCGAGCCGTCCTTGTAGGTGGCGAGTTTCATCGGGTGTCCGTAGGATGCGGTTTGCCGTATTGTCGATGCCTGAACGATCCCCATCTGCCTCCCATCCCCCCAACTTGACTGCCCGTCGCCCGTCCCTTTGCGAATCCTGCCCCCCCTCACCGCCCTGTCTCTCGTGCTGCTGATGCACGCCGCCGCCTGGCAGGGCGTTGCGGGCGGCGCGTCGGCCCGGCGCTCCGACCTGGTGGTGTCGGCGATGCAGGTTCGCTCGGTCGAGGCGGCTGCGGTGGCCGCCGTGGTCACCCCGCCGCCGGCCCCGGCCCCCCTGCGCCGGGACGCCTCGGTGCGAACCGAGCCCAAGCCTCGCCCATCTGACACACCGACCGACACGCCGACGCTGTTGGCCGCCGCCCACGCCGCATCGGCGCCGGCGACCGCCGCACCGGACGACGCCGAGGTCGCACCGGTGTACCCGACCCGCCTGCCGCCGTCGGCCGTGTTGCGTTTCGACCTGCGCCGCAGCGGCTTCAGCGGCCGCAGCGAGCTGCAGTGGCAGAACCTGAACGCCCAGGGCCAGTACCAGGTGCGCCTCGAAGGCAGCGTCGCCGGCTTCCGCGTCTTCACCTGGGCCAGCCAGGGGCGAGTGGACAAGGCCGGCATCGCGCCGCTGCGCTTCACCGACGAGCGCCGCGGCAAGTCGCTGCAGGCGGCCAACTTCCAGCGCGAGGCCGGCAAGATCACGTTCTCCGGACCGGGCACCGAGTACCCGCTGGTGGCCGGCGCGCAGGATCGCCTGAGCTGGATGATCCAGCTCGGCGCGGTGCTGAACGCCCGCAGCGCGCCGCCGGCGGCCGGCGAGCGGCTGTCGTTCTTCGTGGCCGGGGCCAAGGGCGAGGGCGAGGTCTGGCACTTCGTCTCGCAAGGCCTGCAGAGCGTGAACCTGCAAGGCCAGGCGACGCCCGCCTGGCGCTTCACGCGCGAGCCGCGCAAGCCGCATGACACGCGCATCGAGGTCTGGCTCGATCCGGCGCGCCATTTCCTGCCGGTGCGCTACCGGCAGAGCAGCGACGGGTCGAACGACGTGCTCGACCTGATCCTGCAAGAGATGCAGGTCGCCTCCTGACGGCACCCAGGGGCGCGACTTGAAAAACCACCGAAGCCCCACCAACTGCCCCTGAAGGAGAGCTTTCCATGCACATGCTCTACAACTCCGAGAACTTCGTCGTGGTGCAGTTCGACAGCACCCAGGGCGCCAGCGCCGTGCGCGAGGAATCGCTGATGCGCGGCGGCTACGAGATCGTCGACAAGTTCGCGCGCAAGGAGATCTTCATCGAAGGCGCGCTGGCCGAGAGCTTCAAGCAGGGCGTCGAGGCGCTGATCGAGACCTCGCCGAGCGAGGAGGAGATGGACGACTACCTCGAGCGCTTCTCTTCCTTGATGCAGCAACCGTTGATCCTCCACTGACAGATTTGTAAAGCCGGGTTCCTCCCCCGGCCGATGGGGCTTGCCCCCCGGCGCGGGCTGCGCCAAGATCGCCCGCACCGCAGGAGGATCCATGGCAACCCGCCAGCTCGATGCACGCATGCTGCTGTCGCCCGGCCTGACCGACGCGCCGGTGCTCGATCGCATGTGCTCGCAGTTCGTGCTGACGCTCACCGTGCGGCATGCCGGCCGCTTCAACCTGCGGCGCGACTGGAACAGCCTGCTGTCGCTGACCGGGCGCCACCTGGTCTGGCCGGCCAGCGTGCTCGGGCGGCTGCGCGATTTCCTGAAGAACCGCTGCAAGGGCAACGAGCACTGGCGCGGCCACGAGGCGCTCGCCGACGAGGCCTTCATGATCCGCCATGGCGCCTGGCGCGGCCCGTATGAAGAAGGCACGCTGTTCTTCTACGTCGACGAGTACATCAAGGACGCACCGAAGGACCTGCTCGCGGTGCTGGGCGCCACGGCCGACTGGCTCGACCGCAGCCTGAAGAAGGAATCGACGCTGGTCCAGAAGAACATCGACGCGCTGGCCGGCCTGCTGCAGCTGAACCCGGCCGAGCGCGCGCTGCTGCTGTACGGCACGCTTGCGCGCTACCAGCGCGACCTGCGCGGGCTGCTGGTCGAGTTCAAGGTGTCGAATGCGCAGGAGGCCTATGCCGCGATCGCTGCGGTGGCCGGCGTCAACGAGCAGGACGTGGCCGAGGCGCTGCGCGCCGGTTCGCGCCTGGAGCGCATCGGCATGGTCGAGAACCTGATCTCCGAGCACAACATCACCGACCTGGCCGACCTGATGAAGGTCAGCGAGCAGCTGCCGCCGGTGCTGATGCGCCACTACGCCGGCCCGTCCGACCTGATGGCGGTGTTCACCCGGCCGGCCACGCGCAGCGAGTTGACGCCGGGCGATTTCCATTACGTCGGCGACGACCAGCGCGTGCTGACCGCGCTGCTGCGCCATGCGGTCGCGCGCAAGGCGCCGGGCGTCAACGTGCTGCTGTACGGCCCGCCCGGCACCGGCAAGACCGAGCTCGCGAAGGTGGCCGCGCAGGCCGCGGGCCTGGAGCTCTACGAGGTGGAGTACGCCGACCGCGACGGCAACTCGCTGTCGGGCCGCGATCGTTACCGCTCGCTGCAGATCAGCCAGGTGTTCCTGAAGGGCGGCAACCTGGTGGCGCTGCTGTTCGACGAGGTCGAGGACGTGTTCCCGCCGATCTCCACCGATGCGGCCCAGTTGATGGCGCGCATGGACACCGGCGACGGCGTCGTGTCGGGCAGCGTCAGCGGCAAGGCCTGGGTCAACCAGATCCTCGAGACCAACCCGGTGCCGGTGATCTGGGTCACCAACCGCATCGAGCAGATCGACCCGGCGTTCCGCCGCCGCTTCCAGTACCACCTCGAGCTGAAATCGCCGCCGCCCGGCGCGCGCGAGGCGCTGGTGACGCGCGCGCTGGTCGACGTGCCGGTGTCCGAAGGCTTCGCCGCGCGGCTGGCGGAGCGGCGCGGGCTGACGCCGGCGCAGGTGCGCACCGCGGTGAAGTTCGCGCGGCTGGCGGCCGAGGACGAGAGCGCCCCGGCGATCGAGGCCTTGATCGAACGCCAGCTCGGCCACGCCGACAAGGCGCTCGGCAACGGCACGCATGGCCGCGGCCCCCGCCACGTCGTGACCACCTACGACCTGGGCCTCGTCAACACCGAATCGCGCTTCGAGTTGCCCCGCATCATCGAGGCGCTGCGCCGCAAGGGCCACGGCACGCTGTGCTTCCACGGGCCGCCGGGCACCGGCAAGACGGCGCTGGCCGAGCACATCGCGCAGCAGCTGCAGCGCCCGCTGATGATCCGCCAGGCCTCCGACATCGTCAGCAAGTTCGTCGGCGAGACCGAGCAGAACATGGCGCGCATGTTCGACGACGCCCAGTCCGAGCAGGCGGTGCTGCTGCTCGACGAGGCCGACAGCTTCCTGCGCAGCCGCCGCATGGCCGAGCGCAACTACGAGGTCAGCGAGGTCAACGAGATGCTGCAGGGCATGGAGCGCTTCGCCGGCGTCTTCATCTGCACGACCAACCTGTTCGACGAGCTCGACGAGGCGGCGCTGCGGCGCTTCACGTTCAAGATCCGCTTCCGGCCGCTGACCGCCGCGCAGCGCGAGCGCATGTTCGTCGCCGAGGCGCTGGGCGGCGATGCGGGGCTGCTGGACGACGAGCAACGCAGCCGGCTGGCGCAGCTGGACCTGCTCACGCCTGGCGATTTCGCCGCGGTGCGGCGCCAGATCGACGTTCTGGGGGAAGCGTTCACTCCGGCTGAATTCCTGTCCCAGCTTGAGTCGGAGCACCGCGTGAAGCCCGAGGTGCGGCAGCGCCGCGGGATCGGCTTCCTGCACTGACCGCAAATCCTCGCCGGGCGCCTCAAGCCCGCGTCGTGCCGGCCGATAACGACCGAACGACCTGGAGCGGCGAGTTCGATGGACGAGGCATTCATTCCTTGGAGGTTCCGGCCTGACCTGTGGGCGGCCTCCTTCGGCATGGCCGTTTTCGCCGCKTACGTCGCGCTCGACCTGGCGCGCGGCGTGGCGTCGAGCCACCGCGCGACCTCGCTGCGCGCGCTGGCCGGCTCGGCGCTGGCGCTGGCCGTCGGCACCTGGGCGCTGCATTTCATCGTGATGGCCTCCGGGCCGCTGCCGTTCCCGATGGGCTACGGCGGCTGGGTGGTGTTCGGCTCGCTGGCGGTGGCCTATGCCGGCTCGCTGCTGGCCTGCCTGCTCGGCAGCCGCGCCGGCCTGCACGTGCGTGACGGATTGCTCGCCGCGCTGACGATCGGCAGCGCGCTGTGCGCGACCTCGTTCGTCGCGCTGCTCGCGTTGCGGCTGCAGCCGCAGGTCGAATGGGAGTGGCGCATCCTGGTGCCCGGCTGGCTGGCCGCCTGCGCCATCGGTGGCAGCGGGCTGGGGCTGATGGCCTGGCGCCGCCGCGTCGCGCCGGTCGGCTTCCGCTGGCGCGCCATCGTCTCGGTGGTGCTGGGCACGGCGATGGCCGTCGGCAATGCCGCGGTCGTGATGGGCGCACAGGTGCCGATGCTGGCGCTGTCGCCGACCGCCGACGAGGTGAGCCTGGCCACCGTCACCGCGCTGGCCATCGTCGGCGTGCCGATCCTGCTGGTGCTGCTGCTGCTGACCTCGATCCTGGAGGCGCGTTTCCGCTCGATGCTGCGGCGCGCCCGCGAGGACCTGCAGGTGGCGGCCTACACCGACCGGCTGACCGGGCTGCCGAACCGCGCGATGTTCGACGAACGGCTGCAGCGGGCCGTGCTGCGCGCCGACCGCCACGGCCACCGGCTCGCGCTGCTGTTCTGCAACCTCGACGGCCTGAAGGCCATCAACGAATCCTTCGGCCAGGCGAGCGGCGATTCGGTGCTGCGCGAGGTGGCCGGGCGCATGACGCACCTGGCCGGCGAGCGCGACATGGTCTCGCGGGCCGGCGGCGACGAGTTCCTGGTGCTGCTCGAAGGCTCGCCCGACAAGGACGATGCCGGCCAGCTCGCGTCGCGCGTGATGGCGGCGCTGAACCAGCCCTGCCGCTTCGACGGGCACGAGGTGCCGCTGAGCTGCTCGATCGGCATCGCGATGTACCCCGACGACGGCGCGCTGTCGAAGCTGGTGCCGCATGCGGCGGCGGCGATGAATTCCGTCAAGCGCACCGGCGGCGCGGCGCACTGCTTCTTCGAGCCGCGCATGGTGGCCGGCGCACGCGACCAGGTCGAGCTGCTGCACGACCTGCGCCGCGCGATCGAGCACGGCGAGCTGGAGCTGTACTACCAGCCGAAGATCCATGCGCCGAGCGGCCAGATCACCGGCGCCGAGGCGCTGATGCGCTGGCACCACCCGCAGCGCGGCATGGTGAGCCCGGCCGTCTTCATCCCGCTGGCCGAACGCTTCGGCCTGATCAACGCGCTCGGCAACTGGCTGATCGAGGACGCGTGCCGGCAGATCCGCGTGTGGCGGGAGCAGGGCCTGCGCATGCGCGTGGCGATCAACCTGTCGGTGCACCAGCTGCGCCAGCCCGACCTGCCCAAGCGCATCGAGCGGGCGCTGCGCGCGCACCGCATCGAGCCCTCGCTGCTGACCTGCGAGATCACCGAATCGGCCGCGATGGACGACACGCGCGCCAACCTGCAGATCCTCGAGGAGTTGTCGGCGATCGGCGTGCACCTGTCGATCGACGACTTCGGCACCGGCTATTCGAGCCTGAGCTACCTGCGCAAGCTGCCGTCGGAGGAGCTGAAGATCGACCGCAGCTTCGTGCTCGACCTGGAGAGCAGCGCCGATGCGCGCGCGATCGTCGACGCGGTCGTCAAGCTGGCGCAGGCGCTCGGGCTGAAGGTGGTGGCCGAGGGCGTCGAGACCGCGGAGCAGCAGGACATCCTGCGCTCGCTCGGCTGCAACGAGCTGCAGGGCTTCCTGTTCGCCAAGCCGATGTCGGCCAAGGCGCTGGCGCTGTGGGCGATGAACGACGAAGGGCCGGCGCCGATCGACTTCCGGGCCTCGCTGTTCAGCGACACCATTTCGTCGGCTGCGCTCTGATTGAAGGGCGCGCGGGAATCGCGGTCGCGGATTGGGCACAATGCCGGCACGACGCAAGTCCATCCGCGCAGCCACTCCAACATTGCAATGTCCGCAAAGAAGCCACTGACCGCCGCCAAGACCGCTCGCCGGGACGCTGCCAAGGTCATCGTGAACGCCGCCCTGATGGGTGCGGATGTTGCGACGATCAATTTCGGCGAGGTGAGTGTCAAGGCAGCTTCGCCCAAGGTGGGCGAACTGCGGCGCAACGTCACCATCGGTCAGGCGGCCATGGACCGTGCGATGCCGAAGCTGGTGAAGCCGGGGGTTGCCTTCAAGACGGCGATATCCACGCCGCTCTTCCGTGCCGATCCGCAGAATCCGAGCCGCCTGATCCGTGAGGTGAACGGCAGAGTCTCGACGGGCACGTTCGTCAATGGGAAGTTCAGGGCGGTAAGCACCAAGCGATGACTTCGCTGGCGCAGGCCGTCGATGAAGTCCGCCTCGGGCAGCGGCGTGCCAGGAGCCATTGGCGGTGATTCTCGCGGGTCACAACGGCTCGGGGAAGTCGACGATGTGGCTGCGGCACCTCTCGCCGAGCTTCCGGATCCCGCTGGTCAACGCCGACCGGATGATGCTGTCCATCCTGCCCGAAGCGGATCGTGAAGGTCGCTTGATCAAGTGGGCACAGCAGTTGCGCGACACCGACGAGAGCTGGATGAAGGTGGCGCAGAAGGGTGTCGAGGCCTTCGTCGCCCAGGCGATGGCACGCGGCGTTCCCTTTGCGATGGAAACTGTCTTCTCGTATTGGGAAGCGCTGCCCGACGGCAAGTTCGCGTCCAAGGTCGACCTCATCCGGGAAATGCAGGCTGCGGGCTACTTTGTGCTGCTGTTCTTCGTCGGGCTGTCGAATGTCCGATTGTCGATCGGGCGGGTGATGACCCGAGTCGCCGAGGGCGGCCACAATGTCGACGTCGACAAGCTCATCGACCGCTTTCCGCGTACGCAGCGCGCGATTGGAGCTGCCGCCTCGGTGGCCGACGCGACGGTCTTCACCGACAACAGCCGCGGCAAGCGCCAGGCATTCACGGTGTGTCGCATCCAGATCGGCGAGCGTGAAGTCTTCGATATTCGCAGTGGCGCGCGACGCCGCGTCACCAGCGAAATTGATGAATGGCTGAACGTCGTCAGCCCGAAGGTGGCCGAGTAGAACGAGGTCCGCGGCCGGGCGGCTACGACAACAAGGTCAACATGGTTCTGTTGCCATCGGAGGTGCGGGCTGCGGCGGTTTCCTACAATCGCACGATGAACGCTCCCGTCTACACCCGTGGCGCGGCCCTGCCGCAGATCCTCTCGCAACGCATCGTGGTGCTCGATGGCGCGATGGGCACGATGATCCAGCGCTACAAGCTCGGCGAGGCCGACTACCGCGGCGAGCGCTTCGCCGACCACCCGAAGGACCTGAAGGGCAACAACGAGCTGCTGCAGTTCACGCGGCCCGACGTGATCCGCGAGATCCATGAGCAGTACCTCGCGGCCGGCGCCGACCTGATCGAGACCAACACCTTCGGCGCGACCAGCGTCGCGCAGGACGACTACGGGCTGGGCGAGGTGGCGCGCGAGATGAACGTGGTGGCCGCGCGGCTCGCGCGCGAGGCCTGCGACAAGTACGCCACGCCCGACAAGCCGCGCTTCGTGGCCGGCGCCCTCGGCCCGACGCCGCGCACCGCGAGCATCAGCCCGGACGTGAACGACCCCGCCGCGCGCAACGTGAGCTTCGACGAACTGCGTGCCGCGTACTACGAGCAGGCGGCGGGGCTGCTCGAAGGCGGCTGCGACCTGTTCCTGGTGGAGACGATCTTCGACACGCTGAACGCGAAGGCCGCGATCTTCGCGCTCGACGAACTGATGGAAGACACCGGCGAGCGGCTGCCGGTGATCATCTCCGGCACGGTGACCGACGCGTCGGGGCGCATCCTGTCGGGGCAGACGGTCAGCGCGTTCTGGCACAGCGTGCGCCACGCGCGGCCGATCGCGATCGGGCTGAACTGCGCGCTCGGCGCGACGCTGATGCGGCCGTACATCGAGGAGCTGGCCAAGGTGGCCGGCGACACCTTCATCAGCTGCTACCCGAACGCTGGCCTGCCGAACCCGATGAGCGACACCGGCTTCGACGAGACGCCGGAGATCACCGGCAGCCTGGTCGAGGAGTTCGCGCGCGCCGGCTTCCTGAACATCGCCGGCGGTTGCTGCGGCACGACGCCGGCGCACATCGCCGAGATCGCGAAGCGGGTCGGGAACTATCGCCCCAGGTCGCGTCACGACCCGCTGTTCTCGGGGCTCATGGCCGCGTAGCCCGGATGCCAATCCGGGATCGGTGATTCACGAAACCCGGATTGGCATCCGGRCTACTTGCTTCCCGATCGCACCGCCCGCTCGCCGATCAGGATCTCCACGCGCCGGTTCGCCGCGCGGCCGGCCTCGTCGTCGTTGCTGCCGACCGGGTCGCGCRAGCCGCGGCCGGCCACGCCGATCTTCACCGGCGACAGGCCGCGTGCCACCAGCCAGTCGCGCGCACTCGCCGCGCGGTCCAGCGACAGCGCATCGTTGCCGGCCGCCGAGCCCTTGCTGTCGGTGTGGCCGACGATGCGCAGCTCCAGCTGCGGCTGGCTGCGCAGCACCCCCGCCACCTTGTCGAGCAGCCCGGTGGCCACCGGCTTCAGCGCCGAGCGGTTCGGCTCGAAGGCGACATCGCCCGGCAGCGTGAGCCACAGGCGTTCGTCGGTCGTGCGCGCCAGCGCCATCGGCGTGCCGTTCAGGCTGGCGGCCAGCTGCCGCTCGACCGCCTCCATCTGCGGCGACCAGCTGCGCGCCACACCGGAGGCCGCCTGGCCGTAGACCGGGCCCGGTGCGGAACCGGGCACCGAGGGCGCCGGCGCCGGCAGCGGCCTGACCGGCGGTGCGCCGCAGGCAACGAGCAGTGCAGCCGCGATGGCAGCCGCGGCAACGGAAGAGCGAGCGAGGAATCGTGTGTTGTTGTTCACGGCAGAAGCAGTCCAGTCGTGGATCCCGGATTGGACACGCTCCGTGCACCACGACCGCATCAGGGGTTTGCCGAGTTGTAACCAAGGCGCTCACCGGGGTTGCCCGCATAAAATGCGCCTCTCCAAGGAGCGTTGCGACGGCGGCCCATCGGGCTGCCGCCAGGCTTGGAAGCTTGCAACCACGCTCACCCCTCGCATGATGAATCCGCATGCGCCCCGGGTGAGCTCCGGGGCGGTGCCAGCCGACCCGCCATGACCGCCTCCACACCCTCTGCCGCCCGCCCCGTTCCGCCGATGAAGCTGTCGGGGCTGGAGCCGGTGCTCATCGGACAGGGCAGCCTGTTCGTCAACATCGGCGAGCGCACCAACGTGACCGGCTCGAAGGCCTTCGCGCGGATGATCCTGAACGGCGAGTTCGAGCAGGCGCTGAGCGTGGCGCGCCAGCAGGTCGAGAACGGCGCCCAGGTGATCGACATCAACATGGACGAGGCGATGCTCGACAGCAAGGCGGCGATGGTGCGCTTCCTGAACCTGATCGCGAGCGAGCCCGAGATCGCGCGCGTGCCGATCATGATCGACAGCTCGAAGTGGGAGGTCATCGAGGCCGGCCTGAAGTGCATCCAGGGCAAGGGCATCGTCAACTCGATCTCGATGAAGGAGGGCGTCGAGCCCTTCATCCACCAGGCGAAGCTGGTGCGCCGCTACGGCGCGGCGGCCGTGGTGATGGCCTTCGACGAGAAGGGCCAGGCCGACACCTTCGAGCGCAAGGTCGAGATCTGCGAGCGCGCCTACCGGATGCTGGTCGACGAGGTCGGCTTCCCGCCGGAAGACATCATCTTCGACCCGAACATCTTCGCGATCGCGACCGGCATCGAGGAGCACGACAACTACGCGGTCGACTTCATCAACGCGACGCGCTGGATCAAGCAGAACCTGCCGGGCGCCAAGGTGTCGGGCGGCGTCTCGAACGTGAGCTTCAGCTTCCGCGGCAACGAGCCGGTGCGCGAGGCCATCCACACCGTGTTCCTGTACCACGCGATCCAGGCCGGCATGGACATGGGCATCGTCAACGCCGGCATGGTGGGCGTGTACGACGACCTCGAGCCGCAGCTGCGCGAGCGCGTCGAGGATGTGGTGCTGAACCGCCGTCCCGATGCCGGCGAGCGATTGATCGAGATCGCCGAGACCGCCAAGGGCGCCGCGAAGGACGACAGCGCCAAGCTCGCGTGGCGTGCCAAGCCGGTGCGCGAGCGCCTGAGCCACGCGCTGGTGCACGGCATCAACGACTTCATCACCGAGGACACCGAAGAGGTGTACCAGCAGATCAAGGCCGGCGGCGGCCGCCCGCTGCACGTGATCGAAGGCCCGCTGATGGATGGCATGAACGTCGTCGGCGACCTGTTCGGCCAGGGCAAGATGTTCCTGCCGCAGGTGGTCAAGAGCGCGCGCGTGATGAAGCAGGCGGTGGCCCACCTGCTGCCCTACATCGAGGAAGAGAAGCGGCTGCTGGTCGAGGCCGGCGGCGAGGCCAAGGCCAAGGGCAAGATCGTGATCGCCACCGTGAAGGGCGACGTGCACGACATCGGCAAGAACATCGTCACCGTCGTGCTCCAGTGCAACAACTTCGAGGTCGTCAACATGGGCGTGATGGTGCCCTGCCAGGACATCCTCGCGCGCGCCAAGGTCGAGGGCGCCGACATCATCGGGCTGTCCGGGCTGATCACGCCGAGCCTCGAGGAGATGCAGTACGTCGCCGCCGAGATGCAGCGCGACGAGCACTTCCGCATCAAGAAGATCCCGCTGCTGATCGGCGGCGCCACCACCAGCCGCGTGCACACGGCCGTGAAGATCTCGCCGCACTACGACGGGCCGGTGGTCTATGTGCCCGATGCGAGCCGCTCGGTCAGCGTCTGCAGCGACCTGCTGAGCGACGAGAAGGCCACCGCCTACATCGCCGAGCTGAATGCCGACTACCTGCGCGTGCGCGAGCAGCATGCGAACAAGAAGGCCACGCCGCTGGTGTCGCTGGCGCAGGCGCGTGCCAACAAGACGCCGATCGACTGGACCGGCCATGTGCCGACGGCACCGAAGTTCACCGGCCGCCGCGTGTTCCGCAATCAGGACCTGGCCGAGATCGCGCAGTGCATCGACTGGGCCCCGTTCTTCCAGACCTGGGACCTGGCCGGGCCCTACCCCGCGATCCTCACCGATGACATCGTCGGCGAATCGGCGCGCCGCGTGCTGAGCGACGGCCAGCGCATGCTGAAGCGCCTGATCGAAGGCCGCTGGCTGACGGCCAACGGCGTGATCGGGCTGTACCCGGCCAACACCGTCAACGACGACGACATCGAGATCTACACCGACGAGACGCGCAGCGAGGTGCTGATGACGTGGCACGGGCTGCGCATGCAGACAGAGCGGCCGGTGATCGACGAGAACGGGCAAAAGAAGCGCCGCCCGAACCGCTGCCTCGCCGATTTCATCGCGCCCAAGGGCTCCGGCGTGGCGGACCACATCGGCCTGTTCGCGGTGACCTCGGGCATCGGTACCGAGAAGAAGGAGAAGCAGTTCCTCGACGACCTCGACGACTACAGCGCGATCATGTTCAAGGCGCTGGCCGACCGCCTGGCCGAGGCCTTCGCCGAGCGCATGCACCAGCGCGTGCGCACCGAGTTCTGGGGCTATGCGGCCGATGAATCGCTGCGCAACGACGAGCTGATCGCCGAGAAGTACCGCGGCATCCGCCCTGCGCCCGGCTACCCCGCGTGCCCGGACCACACGGTGAAGGCCGAGATGTTCCGCGTGCTGCAGTGCGCCGACATCGGCATGGCGCTCACCGAAAGCCTCGCGATGACGCCGGCCGCCAGCGTCAGCGGCTTCTACCTCGCGCACCCCGAGGCGACGTACTTCAACGTCGGCAAGATCGGCGACGACCAGCTGCAGGATTGGTCCGCGCGCAGCGGCCAGGATGCGTCGCTGGTGAAGCGTTCGCTGTCGGCGCTGTTGTGACCGAGGGATGACGAGGCCGCGGCAACGCAGGTTGCCGTTCGTTACATCCGAAGCATCCGAACGCATCGCCGACCGTTCACGTCAGCCCGGCACACACCTCGACGCCAGATAGCCCGGTCCATCTGCCAAGGATGGGCGCTTTTCCAGCCGACACCCTGTAGGCGGTGTCCGACGATGTCGCTGGTATGTCTCCTGCACGCAAACGACCCGTATCAGGTCGTACGCACCGCACCGAGGGAGACTGAAGTGATATCGCTTCCACCGACATTCGCCATCCGCAAGACCTCCCGCCTGTGGGCCGGTGCGCTGTTGATCAGCCTGCTGGCCGCGTGCGGCGGCAACAAGAACGACGAAGAGAGCGCGGCCGACAGCGGCCCGCCGCCGACCAAGGAGGCGGCTGCGCGCTTCCTGACCCAGGCGACCTACGGCCCGACCGCGGCCGACATCGACCAGCTCGCGCAGGTCGGCTACCGGCGCTGGCTCGAGCAGCAGATGGCCAAGCCGCAGAAGCGGCACCGCGACTACATGACCGCGGCGATGAATGCCGCGGCGGCGGCCGGCACCAACGTCACCTCCAGCAACTTCATGGAGTCGTACTGGACGCAGGCGATCACCGGCGACGACCAGCTGCGCCAGCGCGCGGCCTACGTGCTGTCGCAGATCTTCGTGGTGTCGTTCGTCGATTCGACCCTGAGCAACCTGCCGCGCGGCGTGGCCGACTACTACGACGTGCTGGGCCAGCATGCGTTCGGCAACTACCGCGACCTGCTCGGGGCGATCACGATGCACCCGATGATGGGCGCCTACCTGACCAGCCTGCGCAACCAGAAGGAAGACGCGAAGACCGGCCGCGTGCCGGACGAGAACTATGCGCGCGAGATCATGCAGCTGTTCTCGATCGGCCTCTACCAGCTGAACCCCGATGGCACGGTGAAGAGCGGCAACCCCGAGACCTACACGCACGACGACATCGCCGGCCTCGCCAAGGTGTTCACCGGGCTGAGCTGGTACGCCGGCCCGAACACCGCCGACCGCACGCGCACCCGCTTCTTCGGCGGCGACGTGAACGCCGACCGCGACTGGAAGCCGATGCAGGGCTACAACAAGTACGCGAGCAACACCGATTTCCACTCGGCCACCGAGAAGAAGTTCCTCGGCAAGACCATCGCCGCGACCGACAAGCCGGACGTCGAGGGCGACATCAAGGTCGTGCTGGACACGCTGTTCAACCACCCGAACGTCGGCCCCTTCCTCGGCCGCCAGATCATCCAGCGCATGGTGACCAGCAACCCGAGCCCGGCCTACGTCGAGCGCGTGGCGGCGGCGTTCAACAACAACGGCAGCGGCGTGCGCGGCGACCTGGGCGCGGTGTTCCGCGCGGTGCTGCTGGACCCCGAGGCGCGCACCGCCGACACGGCGCGCAACGACTACGGCAAGCTGCGCGAGCCGGTGATGCGGCTGGCCCACCTGCTGCGCACCTTCCACGCGAAATCGACCACCGGCAAGTTCCAGGGCATCGACAACACCGACGACCCGGCCGGCCGGCTGGGCCAGACCCCGATGCGCTCGCCGACGGTGTTCAACTTCTACCGCCCGGGCTACACGCCGCCGAACACCAGCATCGAGGCGGCCGACCTGGTCGCGCCGGAGCTGCAGCTGGCCAACGAGGTGTCGGTGGCCGGCTACCTGAACTACCTGCGCGGCTGGATCGCGACCAACACCGGGCGCGACGTGCAGCTCGACTTCTCGGCCGAGCAGGCGCTGGCCGACAAGCCGGAGGTCCTGCTGGACCGCCTGGACCTGCTGATGATGTCGGGGCAGATGCCGGCCGCACTGCGCACGCAGCTGCTGTCGGCCGTCAACGGCCGGATGATCCCGCCGGTGCGCAAGGACACCGCGGGCAAGGTCATCAACCAGACCGACATCGACGCCGCCACGCGCGACCGGGTGGCCATTGCGGTGTTCCTGACGATGGCCTCGTCGGACTACCTGACCCAGAAGTGAGGACTGCGGACATGACGATCAACCAAGCCTCCCGCCGCGAATTCCTGCGCCGCGCGACGATCCTGTCGGGCTCCGTCGGTTCGGCCGGCCTGCCCTTTGCCTTGAACATGGCCACGATGGGCGCGGCCGTCGCACAGACCGCCAGCGACTACAAGGCCATCGTCTGCCTGTTCATGTATGGCGGCAACGACTCCGCCAACATGGTGCTGCCGTGGGACGACGCCTCGTGGCAGACCTACAGCACGCTGCGCGCGACCGCACCGGACCCGATCGCGCTGAAGCCGGTCGGCACGGTGGTCGACGCGACGGCCGCGGCGGCCTCGCCGGCGGCGCTCGGCGGCGTGCTGTCGATCGCCTCGAAGAACCTCGCGAACCCGGAGAACGCGTCGCGCAAGTTCGCGCTGCACCCGAGCATGACCGAGACCAAGGCCTTGTTCGACCAGGGGCGCCTGGGCATCATCGCCAACGCCGGCCCGCTGGTGACGCCGCTGACCAAGGCGGAGTACCAGAAGGGCACGAAGGCGCGCCCGGCCAAGCTGTTCTCGCACAACGACCAGCAGTCGATGTGGCAGGCGCTCGGCCCGGAGGGCGCGCGCGTCGGCTGGGGCGGGCGCTTCGGCGACCTGCTGGCCGGCAACAACGGCAGCTCGACCTTCACCAACATCTCGGTGCAGGGCAATGCGGTCTACATGGCCGGCAACTCGGTGTTCCAGTACCAGGTGACCAACAACGGCGCGACGGCGATCGGCGGCCTGACCGGCTCGCTGTTCGGCTCGGCCGCGGCGACGACGGCCTTCAAGTCGATCATCACCGCCGACAACCAGAACCTGCTGGGCAAGGAACACCAGGTGATCGTGCGCCGCTCGATGGACGCGCAGGCCGCGTTCCAGTCGGCCTTCACCGCGTCCACGGTCACCGCGCCGACGCAGTACTACAACCCGGCGCAGCGCGCCAACGCCAACAACGGCCTCGCGCAGCAGCTGCAGACGGTGGCGCGCATCATCGGCGCGCGCACCGCGCTGGGCACCAAGCGGCAGGTGTTCTTCGTCAGCATCGGCGGCTTCGACACGCACGACAACCAGAACCGCGCGCATGCCGACCTGTACGCGCGCATCTCGCACGCCATCAACTACTTCGACGCGACGCTCGGCACGCTGGGCGTGCGCGACCAGGTGACGCTCTTCACCGCATCGGATTTCGGCCGCACCTTCACCAGCAACGGCGACGGCACCGACCACGGCTGGGGCGGCCATCACTTCGTGCACGGCGGCGCGGTCAAGGGCGGCGACGTCTACGGCCGCTTCCCGCTGGTCGGCATCAACCACGACGACGAGGTGGGTTCGGGCAGCCTGCTGCCGGGCATCGCGGTCGACCAGGTCGGCGCGACGCTGGGCAAGTGGTTCGGCGTCAGCGATGCCAACCTCGACATGGTTTTTCCCAACCTCGCGAACTTTTCGAAACGAAATCTGGGCTTTCTGGGTTGATGATCACGCCTTCGCTCGCTCCGTCTGCGACCTCTCTCTTTTCTTGAACCAGGATTTGCCATGGACAGCTCTTCTTCCGCCACCCTCGCCCTCGACCCCTCGGCCACGCCGGGCGCCGCGGCGCCTGCACCGCGCCGCACGGCCTGGTGGGTCGCCCGCACGGCCTGGTGGGTCGC